>JBCBCD010000021.1:0-19154 GCA_038530915.1 Bacteroidota bacterium | reverse complement strand
TTCAATTTGAATCCGATGCGTTTAGTCGGTTCATCGTCATCGTAATCTTCCCATTTGGTAATTTCCTGTAAGAATTCTTCCATATGTCTGATGAAATAAGGTTCTTTTAATTCTTCAGGACGATAGATAGCAATGGTTTTAGGAGGATGTGGCTGACCATAATTTTCTATGAAAGGATAATTGATCAATACAATGATTTTTCCATTGAATAGTTGTTGGTAAACCAAGGAACCATTGTGTTTGATCAAGTGTCTCTTGATGTCTTCACTTACTTCTTGGTACATACCACTTTTTGATTCTCCAAGAGAAAGTACAATGGCATTTAAATTTTCCATTTCTTCCCTCAAGTCGATTTTTGCTTCCAACTCTGTAGCATCTACTAGTTGTTGAAGTGTATTTTGGATTTTAGCTTTCAATTCATTTTTCCAAACTTCTCTGTAAGCTCTTGTGTTTTTTAGTACCTCTTTGTATTGAGTTACTTTCCTTTTCAGGTTGAATAAGTCTGCATTCATAATTTGTGTTTTAATCTCTTCTTATGATTAGGAAATATGTGCCATTACCATCTTGTTGAGGAGTGTCATTAACGACATAAGTAGAGCGGATGTCTCCCCAGCCCGTTATAGAACCATCCACATCTCTCAACCAATCCGGATCGCTCACTTTAACATTATCCAGAATTGCGCTGGTAAAGTTAGCATTGTCTAAGTTGTCGATACCTCTGAAATCGGCTTCTGTCAAGTCGGCATTTGAGAAGTTGGAATTACGAAGATCAGCAGCATTGAAGAAGGTTCCTTTTGCACTACAGCTGTTGAAGTCAGCAGCATATAATTTGGCATTACTTAAGAAGGCACCATCAAGGAAGGCTTGTGCAAGCTGAGCACCTTGTAAATCGGCTTGACGTAAATTGGCATTGGCTAAGTTGGATTCATTTAGGCGAATACCTCTCAGGTCGGCCTGGAATAATTCTGCTTTGTTTAAATCGCTATTACTAAAAGAAGCTTCTCCATAAATTGTGGGAAGATCTAAATTATCCTTTGTCTTTTTTTCAGCCAGTAAATATTTTAAAGCAACTCCTCTTTCCGGACTCAGTAAAACACCGGATTGAGTGGTAGACATTACATAAGGCGTCAATGTACGGATGTCTTTACCAATGGTCTCAGCCTGAGCTTTCATAGCTTCTGGACTACGGATTTTTCTATTTTCCAGTACTCTTAAATCTTGTCTGATTCCTCTCAACTTATCGTTGTATAATGCTTCTTTGTTGTCTGAACTTTCGGTATCAATTTGTTGCTCAATCAGAAGGTTTTGTCTTTCAACAAGGTCATTTTGGCGTTGCATAACGCTACTTTGAGCCGTGATCAATTTGGTCTGTTGCTGCATCAGGTAAGTTTGAATAATAACCATTGCGGTAGGTACCAAAGCAATCAGGAGCCCAACCATACTCACTCTTGTGAATCTCCACAAAGCATGAGCCGTAACATCGGCAAGTGTTTCACGAGTTACTTCCTTCTGTGGAATTTCGGTATATAATTTTACCAGACTTTTCTTTAGTTTTTTCCCCATAAAAATTCCGGCACTAAACCAAGATATTCCCCCTAAGATAGAAGGGCCGGATTTTTTTCTTGATGAGCCTTGAAGTTGGGTTCTCAGCTGTAAGTTTTCTTCAATAAGTTTTTGATTTTCGATTGCTAACCTTTGGTAAGCTTCATTGGAATATTGATTTTCCATTTTGGGTGTAAAATTTTGATGAGGAATGATGGTGGATGAAAATTACAAATTCAAATTCAGAAGCTAAAGTCAATGTGTATTAAATTCAAACTAAAGCCTTCATGGCCTATTAGTTCTTTAAAATTTCCTATTTTGACAAAGAATCAAAAGGGACTTGCATCGGGCAATGCCCTTTACTCACAGTAAAACCAACGATAAACATGCAGATAGCTATTGATATTGGAAATTCTAATGTAGTAGTTGGAATCTTTAATGAGGATAATTGGCAGCATCTTTGGCGAGTGCCTACAAAAGTAGATCATACAGCTTTAATCATGTATGAATCTCAATTATCAGATCATCTGCTCGAATCAGGTATCAATATTGATGCTATTGAGCAAGTCATTATCAGTAGTGTTGTACCTGACTTGAACGATATTTTCCTTAGGTTATCTCCATTGCTATTTCGTCAGAAAGCTATACTGATCCGCCCTGAAATTTACAATCATCTTCCAATAATCATTGACCGGCCAAGAGAATTGGGAACGGACTTGCTGGCCAATTCCCTGGCAGCTACTCAAATCTATAAGAGAGATGCCATAGTAGTAGATTTTGGGACGGCACTTACTTTTACAACGGTAAAAGCCAATGGGGATATATTAGGTGTCGCTATTGCCCCGGGCTTAAAGACTGCTATAAATGCTTTGTATAGCAATACTGCACAACTACCTGAAGTACCATTAGAATTACCGGCAACGCCTGTTGGGGTAAATACTACCCATGCCATCCAGAGTGGTATTTTAATCGGTTATATTGGCTTGGTCAAACACCTGTTAAGCGAAACCAAACGAGAGGTGGGAGCCGATTATATTACAATTGCTACAGGAGGACTTTCATCTATCTTGCATCCATTAAAAGATCAATTTGATCAGATTGATACAGAGCTTACTTTGAAAGGCATTAAGTTGGTTGGAGATTATATGTCTTTACAAGAAAACATTATTTAGAGGTGGTTTCATCCTGCAGATTCTTTTAGTTTTACTTACCATTAATTTTTTATGACAAAAAACTAACCGTTCAATTGTCTATTCGATTTATATTCACTTTTGCCAAATATTATCTTGAATTATATAATCGAACATTTAACATAAATCAGTGTGTATGAGAACTCGCAAAATTTTATTGAGTGAAAATGAAATCCCTGAAAAATGGTACAATGTAGTGGCTGATATGCCCAACAAGCCATTGCCTCCACTTCATCCTGGCACTAAACAGCCCATTGGTCCAGATGCCTTAGCTCCACTATTCCCAATGGCCTTGATTCAACAAGAAGTTACCCAGGAAAAGTGGGTAGAAATACCAGAGGAAGTGAGAGATGTGTACAAGATGTGGCGACCTACTCCTTTATACAGGGCTTATAATTTGGAAAAGATGTTGGATACGCCTGCTAAAATTTATTACAAATACGAAGGAGTAAGTCCATCCGGTTCGCATAAGCCAAATACTGCTGTGCCTCAGGCTTTTTACAACAAGCAGGAAGGAGTGAAAAGAATTACTACTGAAACTGGAGCAGGTCAATGGGGGAGTGCTTTATCTTTTGCTTGTAACTTGTTTGATATTGAATGTGAAGTTTACATGGTAAAAATCTCTTACCACCAGAAGCCTTATAGAAAATTAATGATGAATAGTTGGGGAGCTAAAGTTTTTGCTTCACCTACCAACCTAACAGAAGCAGGGAAAAAAGTATTAGCAGGAGACCCGGATTCACCGGGTAGTTTGGGCATTGCTATTTCAGAAGCGGTAGAAAGAGCAGCTACAGATGAACACACCAAGTATGCTTTGGGAAGTGTACTCAATCATGTTTTAATGCATCAGACTATAGTAGGTCAGGAGGCATTAGTACAGATGGAAAAAGCAGGGGATATGCCTGATATTGTCATTGCTCCTTTTGGTGGTGGGTCCAATTTTGCAGGTTTAGCCTTTCCTTTCTTACGCCTAAATTTTGAAGAAGACAAGCAAATTCGTTGTATTGCGAGTGAGCCTGCTAGTTGCCCTAAATTAACGAGAGGTATATTTAGATATGATTTTGGAGATACAGTGGGGATGACTCCTTTATTACCTATGTATACATTGGGACACAATTTTGTACCAGCTCCAATACATGCTGGTGGGTTGAGGTACCATGGCGCTGGAGTTGTAGTGAGCCAATTGCTAAAAGACAACTTGATTGAAGCGATTGCACATGACCAATTGGAATGCTTTGATGCAGGAGTGAAATTTGCTAAAGCAGAAGGGATTATTCCAGCACCGGAAGCTACACATGCGGTTGCTACAGCTATGCGCGAAGCAATTAAAGCTAAAGAAGAAGGTACAAGCAAGACCATCCTATTTAATATGTGTGGTCATGGCCACTTTGATTTGAGAGCTTATGAAGATTATTTTGATGGTAAATTGGTTAAACACGAAATAACAAGTGATGAAATTCAAGCTTCATTGGCTGAGTTAGACACACCTGAAATAGCATAAAATCACACTTTTGTTTATTGATAATTGAGCAATTTTTGTCTAAAAGGCGGGAATTGCTCTTTGTCTTTTTAAGCTTAGGTTTCGAGTATTTTTTTGTGTAAAAAACTAATAAAGAGCCTATTATAGGTAGTTTGATTTATTTGGATGATGTAAATAAAGGATGTCTTTTCTTTAGTTTTTACAAACTGAAGGAAAAGAGAATTGTTTTTTGACCAATATTTTACATCCGCTCAACAAAATTAATTGTTGGAATAGAATCAAATTAAGAGAAACAGATATGGATAATCATAACAATCAAATATTGGTAGGTATCGATGATATGGTGGCTTATTTGCCAGCATTGTATTTACCCATTGAAACTTTAGCAGAAAAAAGGGCAATAGAATATGCTAAGTTAAACAAAGGCCTGGGGTTGAAAGAAATGAGTTTTCCTGATGTTCATGAGGATGCGGCTACAATGGCTGCCAATGCGGTGCTTAAGCTCATTCTACAAAACGAACTCAATCCAAGATCTATTGGAAGAATTTATGTGGGAACGGAGAGTGCAACAGATGGTTCAAAGCCTGTAGCTTCTTATGTATTGGGCATGTTGACAGAATATCTTGCACCCGTATATGGAGAAGATTGTATGACTTATTGTGATGTAGTTGATTTAACGTTTGCTTGTATAGGAGCTGTTGATGCCATCCAAAATACAACAGACTGGATTGCCGGAGGTAGCAACAGAATGGGTATAGTGGTAGGTTCAGATATTGCAAAATATGAGTTGGAATCCACTGGTGAATATACTCAGGGAGCAGGTGCAGTAGCCTGTTTGATTAAGGCCAACCCACGCTTGATTGCTTTCAATAAAGAGTGGGGGGTGGCTACAAAAGACGTTCATGATTTCTTTAAGCCAGTAAGACAAATCACCAAAGCTGAATTAGTAGATGAAGTTTTAAAGCTTGCCGGAATTAATGGCATAACTGCTGAAGGAATATTAGGTAAACTTAATGGTCATATTGATAATCAGGCAGTAGTGGGTATGCCTGATGCAGTGATTCATTTGCATAAGGAGACACCTGTTTTTGATGGCCCTTACTCCAATGATTGTTATCAAGAGCGCATAAAGCAGGCTTTGACGCATTTCGCTTGTATGAAAGGCATTGCAGATCAGGAAGAAATAACAAAAGATTGGTCGAGGTTAATTTTCCATTTACCTTATGCTTATCAAGCACGTAGAATGTATCCGGAGATTTATATTGAAGAGGCTAAAAAAAGAGGAGAACTAGGTTTATTAGAGCAACAAATTGAAATGGAAGCACCTGTAAGGGAGCAGTTTGAAAACGAAGAAGACTTCAATTTGGCGAATAAGAAATTTATCAAAGCCGTTTCGAAAAGTCCTATTTATCGAGCTTTTGTAAAAGATAAGATTGAGAAAGGAGAGAGAGCATCATCAAGAGTAGGTAATTTATATACCTCTTCTATTTTGCTTTCTATCATGAGTACTTTGGAGGCAGACCTTCAGGAAGACAATTCTTTAGAAGGTAAAGTACTGGGCTTCTTTGCATATGGAAGTGGTTCTAAGTCCAAAGTTTTTGAAGGAGTTGTACAAGATGAATGGGCTGCGGTAACTGAAAGATTTAAACTAACGGATCAATTGGACCAACGTCAAGCTATCGACTATTCTACTTATGAATCTTTACATAGGGGAAAACTCAAAGCAGCTGTTAATAACACCGATCATGATGTATTTTATTTAAAAGAAATCCATACTCAGAGAGATAATCAAGAGGGAGCAAGAATGTATGCTGCCAAAAAAAGCATTTCAAATGTGGCTCTTAGGTAATTTTTTTCCTTAAAAAGTACTTAATTTAACAATTCAAAACTAGGGGTTTGATTTATTGACATCAAATCCCTAATTTTGATTAAAATTACACTACCCAATTTTCCTTACTATAACGCTTTCCTTATAAATAGTCTAACATGTTTCTGTGTTAGCACTATCCCTTATTTTATAAATATCCAAATTCCAAAAATCTCAATTATGAACATTTTCATCACCAAGAACCAATTTAGTGATTCCATTGCGATGGTAATATCAAATGGTTTTAACCTGTATTCATCAAGCCCCGTTTTTGCATCAATTATTTAAATACTAGAGAAAACAGTGTAAACTATGAAACCAGTCATCGCATTAATAGAAGATGATAAGATCATGCGTATCATCTTCAAAAGGCATTTTGAAAATAAATACAAAATTGTTGAATTCGAAAATGGTAAAGCTGCCTTGCAAAGTAAAGCACTGAGAAAGGCTGAGCTTATCATCACTGACTTACACATGCCGGAAGTAGATGGATTAGGAGTTTTACGTAATTTAAACTCCAAAGGCTTACTAAATAAAATCCCTGTATTTGTATTATCTGCAGACGTTTCAAGAGATAAGCCTCTTAAATGTTTGGAGATGGGAGCATTGGATTTTATTCAAAAGCCTGTAAACCTTAGAGAACTTGAACTTAGAGTTAATCGAGTGGTAAAAGGCGCAGTAAACAATAGCTTATAATTGTTCCAAGAGTTTCTCCAATAACAAATCATTTTTGATAATGATTTGATCGTCTTCAATAATGACCCTTCCTGCTTGAAGATCATTTTTGTTGAAACTAAGGTACATCCCCTGGGCCCCAGCCTTGACCTGATAGTATCTTTTTAAAGTATTTTGATCAAACCTGAACTCTTGTTCTAATGGTACTTCATTGTCATTCATGAAGTTTTGAGCAGTTGGTGTGCCTTCATAAAACTGATTATCAAACTCTTGAAGGTTAATAATTTTATGAGGGCGGGTCATAGCAAAGTTGATGACTTCCTCTTTGAACTCTTCAGCACTCATATTGGAATTTTGCTCCGGTTTGACGGGTAGTGGTAGTTCATCAACTGCTTGCAAAAAGGTCGTAGTCAGTTGCTTACTGCTTTCAGGTTGGTCAAGGCCTATCCAGTTGATGAAGTATTCTGAAATGGTTTTCTGTGATTTGGTGTGTTTGATCAATTCAAGGCATCTGTCATTGCCTCCAATAAATTTTGTGGTATTGATCCTTCCTGCCATAGCCAATTTATCTGTATTCAGATAAATGGTATTTTCTATGTCAAATCCTTCCGCTGTATTTTTTCTTTTAAATACTATGCCTTCAGTATCTCTAATCAAGAAAACTCCCAGGAAGCGTAGGTCAAAAGATTCGTAGTCGCAGTAAACCAAATATCCTCCCTTGGCTCCTACTACTCCCTGAAGGCTCAGTTGTAGAGCTTGCATACTTTCACGGCTGAAGCTTAAAAATGCTTCAGAAGAAAAATCTTCTTCTACTAAATCATGATAGTATCCCGGAAACAAGGCGTCTTCTGGAGTACTGAATACACCTTGTAGGGTATCGGATTTTTGATCAAAAATATCATTGAGCTTCTCTACGAGTTGACTGCTCATTTCATCTGTAGGAGACAATTGCTGAGATAAAAATAAATTTGCTTCAGCTTGTTCACTATCTTTTATCAATTCATGGATAGCTATTTGACGGAGTAAAAATGACATACGTAAAAGGTATTTCTTTTTGAGAGTTCACAAAAGTATAACCTTCTGTTTACTAGTAGCCAAAATTAAGCTTGTATTTTTCAATATTAAATATCTTGCTCCTACAGGGCTGTGATTAATGATCATTTTACAATTTTAATAAACACTAATAATGAAAAGGACCTACCTACTTTTATTATGTCTCTTCATTGTAGCTTTTTTAAAAGCACAACAAAACGAAGAAGGCTTTTTAGTAAAGCCCTATTTACAGTTTGCTACACAAAACTCAATAGTCATCTTATGGGAAACAAAAGATAGTGCTTCAACTACAGTAGAATTTGGCAAGGCAGTTTTAAATGCTAAAGAAGCTGTTTTGGAAAGAACCACTTCTATTGGTGGGGTAAGAAAGATGCACGAGGTAGATTTGAACTTGTTAGAGCCGGAAACCAATTATTTCTGGCGGGTAAGATCTACTACTAAAAGCGGGATGGAGATAGTGAGCCCTACTTATTCATTTAAAACTGCTGTCAAGGATAGTTCGGCTATCTTTTTTGCGTTAGTAGGAGACTCACAGCGCAACAATGGCACACCTTGGGCTTGGGATTCGATAGCTACTTTGGTATGGAAAGATCGTCCTCATTTTGTGTTGCATGCAGGAGATTTGGTGGATGTGGGTTCACGGAAAACAGATTGGACTGAACACTTTTTTCCGGACGGACATGATATGATGAGTCGCTTTCCAATGTATACTGTACTGGGAAACCACGAACAAGATGATGACCTCTACTATCAATACATGGCCAATCCGGCTCCCGAATATTACTATTCGTTTAAATATGGAAATGCCGAGTTTTTCATGATTGATACCAATAAGGATGTAAAGGAAAACTCTGAGCAATACAATTGGCTGGAATGGGCGTTGGCAAAATCAAAAGCCAGCTGGAAGATAGTGGTGCATCATCACCCACCGTACTCTTCCGAAGCCGATGATCATGGAGATACGTATAAAGCAGCTTCAACCATGGGGACAGACTCCAGAAACCTGGTTCCATTGTATGAAAGATATGGTGTAGATTTTTGTCTTTTTGGACATACCCATGTTTACGAAAGGTCCTGGCCATTGAGAGGAGATCGCATCAGTGAGAAAGATGGTGTGATCTATATCAATTCTGGTGGAGCTGGAGGCTTTTTAGAAGATTTTGCCCCAACTCGCAATTGGTTTACACTTGAAGTACAAACCGGTCATCATTACTGTACTTTTGCCATTTATGATAAAACCTTAGTTTTTAAAGCTATTGATCATGAAAGTAGAGTTTTTGACAGCTTTCAAATGACCAAACAAGAATCTAATAAAGGCAGTGCTGCTTTGATACAACCTCCTGCACCTCATATTCAGACTGCTAATACTGTATTTCAGGAAAAAACAAAAGTTAGCATGGAAGCGGCTTTTGAAGATTTGGAGATAAGATACACACTAGATGGAAGTGATCCACTTAGTTCTTCTACGCTTTACAAAGAGGAGTTTGAGCTAAGCCAATCTGCAAATATTAAAGCTAGGGCATTTAGTAAGGAAGGAAAAGCAAGTAGAATGGTGGATATGACTTTCAAGCAAATGGATCCTCAGCTTGCCCAAAAGGTTAAGAAAACCCAATCAGGACTTTCTTACAAATATTATGAAGGAGACTGGGAAAGGCTTCCAGATTTTAAGGACCTAAAGGTATTAAAGAGTGGAATGAGTAAACAAATAAGCTTGTCAGAGATAGAACATAGAGAAAACCACTTTGGATTAGTGCTTGAAGGCTACGTAGATTTTCCAAGCACAGGAATGTATGAATTGTTCATCCGATCAGATGATGGCTCAAAATTGTACCTCAATGATGAATTGTTGATTGATCATGATGGCAATCATGCGGCTTTGAAAAAAACTGCTAAGACCATTTTAGCAAAAGGAAAACACAAGATCAGAATCGAATATTTTGAAAGTGGTGGTGGACAAATGTTGAATGCAGGAATAGTGGATAAGGAATTAGGAGTGGTGCCGTTTACACCATTTCAACTTAGCCATTAGCGTGGTTTAAGGTCGAATGTCTAAGGTCTAACTACTTAGACCTTAGACATTCGACCTTAAACCAACACCGCTGGTTCATCATCTTCAATTTCTACTGTTGAATTCAGTTTGATGTTCTTGTTGGTAATTTTGTTGAATCTTACGGTTTGAAGAACAGAACTAACTGTCAAGCCCAACACCAAGCCTATCCAAATACCGGTAACTTCCATTTTGAAATCGAATCCAAAGAGCAAACTTGCAGGAATACCTACTACCCAATAAGAAATAGCAACAAACAGTGTAGGAATTTTTACATCCTGGATACCCCTTAAAAGCCCAACACCAACAGCCTGTACAGAATCCGAAATCTGGAAGGCCGCAGCAAGTATCATCAACAAAGCTGCGTATTCAACTACCGGAAGTTCATCATTAAAGGCATAAGGAATAATGTTTCTAAATAAAATGAAGAATACTGCACAGAGTGTACCATAGATACCTGCAATCCATAAAGTAGAAGTACCCACTTCTTTGACATTTTGCCAATCTTTTTTACCAAAAGCATAAGCTGTACGAATACTTCCGGCCATACTAATACCAATAGAAACCATAAAGGTAAGACTGGCTACACTTAAAGCAATTTGATGGGCAGCTTGTTGTACATAGCCCAACCATCCTACAATAATTCCTGCCACTGCAAAAGCTCCGGCTTCCATTCCATATTGTAAACTTGAAGGCACACCTATACGAATCACATCTCTGATGTATTGTCTATTCAATTTCAACTGAGCAGATAAGTTAGAACGGTATTTCTTAAAGGAATTTCCTTTGAATACAATCCACGCCATTATCAGGGTGATCAATATTCTGGTAAACATCGTTCCTACACCTGCTCCTTCCAACTCCATTCGAGGTGCACCAAAGTGTCCAAAGATGAATGCATAATTGAGCAATACATTCAATGGGAGAGAGGCCAATGAAAGGTACATGCCAATGCGGGTTTGTTCGAGGCCATCCGCAAATTGCTTTATGGTCATAAATAAGGTCATTGGAAGTAAAGACCAAACCATCCATAGGTAATAAGGACGAGCATGCTCAACTACGATATCGTCCTGTCCCATTAAATGCATGGAATTGGTAACGAAGGTCATGATGACAGAGAGTAGCAACATCATAATTACTACAATCCAAAGCGCATTATAGAGAATTTTTATCGGTCGATCCACATCGTCTTCCCCTTCAGCAGCAGCAACCAAAGGCGATACTGCCATAGAAATACCAAAACCGAATACCAAAGGAATAACGATCAGGTTGAGTACGAAAGAAGCAGCTGCCAACTGTGAACTGTGTATGGCACCGACCATGGCATTATCGATAATACCCAGAGCCATCTGCGATAAGTTGGCCAGAATGATTGGCCATCCCAATCGCATCGTCTTTTTTACTTCGTAGATAAGCTTCATAAATGTTGATGTTTCAGATGATCAGCTAATGTTATTTGCGCAATTTACGATGAAAATATCCTTGCCTCATTTTATAAGCCCATTTTTTACCTTTTTCAAGGCTTACTACTCCCAACACTTCTTCGCAATTGGGACATCTTAAATGTGGCATTTCTTTAGGACTATCCTCACAACCTTTGATCAGTTGGATTAGTTCCACGGGAGCGGCGATTCTGTGAAAGTATAATCTTAGAATGGCTTTGCCAGCACCATGCTTGTGGTAGGTCAGTAAGTAAGCACTGCATTTGGCGCAGGAGATGTCGTAAACTTTGTAGGATTTTTTCAAAGAAAAAGAATTAAATGATACCCAAAATTAATAGGCTTTTATTGAAAAGTGGCAGATATTGAGTATGGAAAATCAAGTAAGGTTTATAAAAAAGCTCATCATAAATGAATACAGCAATCTATCAACAAAAAGTAGTAAGAGCAAAGTTGTTGATTATGATTTTGGTTTTTTCACTTTCTAGTATTTTTTGTCAGTCATCTGATGAGACTACGGTAATTTTTAAATCTTTCCATCAAATTGATAGTCTGCTAGATAAGGCTCCTCAAATAGCACTTCAAAAGGCATTGACCCTTTTAAAAGATGATGTAGTTGGCCGGACTGATGAACTAAAAGCAAGAGTTTTGAACTTAATAGGAGCAGCCTACACACTTACTGCCCAGTATGACCTTAGTATTCAATACTTACAGGATGCTTTGAGTATTGCTCAAATGGAAAATAATCTTGAAGAAGAGGTGCGCAGCCTTAGACTGTTAGGTAAATTATATTGGTATATGGAAGCCTATGATTTATCTCTCAGTTATACTCGAGAAGCGATGTCACTATTGAATGAGGACATGGATAAAGAATTGAAAATGCAAGTATACAATATGATGGGTAATGCACTCTCAAGTAAAGGCTTCCCGGATTCAGCAAAAAACTATTTTTCTAAGCTAATACCCTTGGCCTTAGAAAATGAAAATTATGAGTTGCTGGCTAGCAGCTATATTAATTTGGCAGTGCTATATGATCAAAAAAAAGATTTTGATCAAGCTTTGTTTTATTATGAAAAAGCGCTGAGCACCTTCGAATATGGAAATATTTTAAGAGGTCAATTTTATAGCCTGGTTAATATTAGTGGCATTTACCAGCAAATGGATCAACCTCAGCAAGCACTAAAATATTTGTATCAAGCATATCCAATGATTGATACGACTGGACTATTGAGTGAAAAAGTATGGGTTTTACAAAACTTATATACTGTTTATCAGCAAATCGATCAGAAGGATAGTATCATTAAATACCTAAACCAATACTACCTACACAAGGATAGTCTTTTCAATAAAGAAAAACTAGCTAAGATCAACGAAGTGGAAAGTGCATACAAAGAAACGCAGTTGAAAGCGGAACTAAAGCAGAAAGCAGTCATAGAAAAAATAAAGAGAACGCAATGGATTTTAGGCTTATCTGCCTTAGTTGTGATTTTAGCGGCTTTGTCCTACATTTTTTACATAAGATTGGAGAAGAATCGTTTGCAACAGATGGTCTTAGAGAAAGAAAAAAGCCAATTGCAAGCAGATCACGAAGCTAAGCTACAGGAAACCGAGCAACTCAATTCTACTCTGAACAATCAACGCCAGGAACTTTCCGTCACTGCTATGATTTTGATGGAGAAAAACGAAAGTTTGCAACAAATAGAGGAGGAAGTAGATGCAATAGCAAAAGAAGCCAGTAGCCCCGTTGCACAGCAACTAAAAAAGCTCAAAAGAAAAATTGCTACACAGGTAGATAGTGAATCCGATTGGGAATACTTCAAACAGCAATTTGATCATGCCAATCCTCAATTTTTTGAACGCCTCTTAGCGATCAATGATCAACTCACGCCAAAAGATTTAAAAGTGAGTGCTTACCTCAGAATGAATCTAAGCACCAAAGAAATTGCCCAACTCATGAATTATTCCCTTCGTGGCGTAGAGTCCATGCGTTATCGTTTGCGCAAGAAATTAGAGCTACCTTCTGAACAGGATTTGAATATTTGGATGATACAGCTTTAGCTTAATGATTCGTTTGCATCAACATAAGTAGGTTATGAAGCAGCCTTTCTATGCAGTAGTCTCTTGTACTCCTTGCAGTAGTCTTAGCGTAGCCATTTTCTAGACTTTCCTTCCCAAAACCACTTGCTTTGAACCAACACAAGTAACCGAATGAGTCTTTCAAATTAATCTAAGGCTGGTGGGTGCTGGCTCACCAGTTTTTTAAAAAACTGAAACAATGAAAAAAGGTATTGTATTGCTTCTAAGTATTTTCTGTTTACTACAATTGAATGCACAGATGAATGTCAATGTAGATAAAGCAAAGAGCGATGTCAGCAGATTCTTGAAGAAAAAAGTGAAAGTAAGCGTCAACACGTACTTTACGCCCCAGCGTTCGCCGGGTGGTTTGGCTTATGATGCCAAAGATGAGCACCTTTATGCTTATGGGGTAAATTCTTTAATTATCCATCGTTATGAAACGAATGGCAATTTGGGTCCTGGAGAAAGTATCCCTTATGAAACGGTTTACACTTCTGCTATTGACAGTTATAAGTTCCCGGCCAAAACAAGTGCACTTGGTTTGGATGTAACTACTGAGTCCTTCACTCTAGGAGAGAAAAAAATTCCTGCCAATTGCATTTTGATTTTTAATGGAGTAGAGAAAACCAGAGAAATTACGGCTGTAGATAAATATACAGGCGAAGTCATTGGTGGATTAGATATTGGAAATGGTCGTTATGTTGGAGGTGTCTATTCCCCACAAAGAAATACCATTTTCTTAATAGAATCTGCTTCTAACAACATCATTGAGATAGAAACCAGAAAAGGTAAAGTTCTGAACACTTTTAGCATCAATGTAAATGGTCAACGACAATTGAACATTTTTGGTGGAGCCATCGAAATCAACGATAAATCTAAGACCATTTTTGTAGCTACAGATGGGCCAACGGTCATCCGAGAATTTAGTTTCGATGGAAAATTCATCAAAGATTATGAGTTAGATGGCTTACTAGAAAAACCAGCTTTGGTACAAGCCATCAATGGATTGGCTTTTGATGAAGACAACAATTTGTGGTTGGGTACGACTGGAGGGAGAAGGATGGTGCAATTGACGAATATTGTAAAAAAGTAAAAAAAAGACGTAAGTAACATGATTGATAGAGCCTTCTTAGTATAGTGGACTGGGGAGGCTGTTTTTGATGTTCGACTGCTATTACTAAAAGCCACCTTAGGCAAAGAGTTAATTGAGAATATCGCTTTTCAACAACTCTTACCTTTGGTGGCAAAAGGGAATGGTGTAATTTATTAGCTAACTAATTATCTTCGTCTTCTGTATCTTTTATTTCCTTTCCCAAGAGTTTTCATAAGTATTACACAAAATAGAGTAGGAATAACAAAGCAATAGGCAAAGAAGCCTACCGGTTCTTTAATTATTGTATCCAACTTAGCAATGATGTCAATGGGTTCACTCAGAGAATCAACTTTAGAATATTTGATATTGATTGGTTCTTCTCTGGTTGAATTTAATTTTGACTTAAGTTGAAGCTCGAAAGTTTGCTTCTGAGCTTGTAGAGAATCTTTCAGGTTGATATTTGCCAATTCAACATCTGAAAGCAATTGCGTCAACCTAAACACTTCTGATTCGAATTCCTTAATTGTAGTCTGTAAGCTACTAATCTTACTTTTTAGCTCTACTATGCTTGAGTTAAGTTCCTCGTTCTTGTTACGTAATGATTGATTCTGCTCTTGCAAATTAGTAACCTGAGTTCTAAGTTCGTAAATCTCTTTTTCATATTGTGAGATTTGATTCATAGAGTGTTCCAATTCAATTAAGTGCTGATGTCTTTCTTGATGTTGTTCTATTTCAAGTGTTCTATAATCTTGCTTCAACTGTAAATTTTCATACAATTGCCAGCCTACAATACCAGCGAAAATTACTGCAATAAGGATTACGAAGCTATTGTTATTATAATACATAGTTAATTGGTTTTTGACATTAGGTAATCACTTTTTTCATCAAGGGATGGAGTAGTAGTAATGGTTTAGTTTTTTCAGAAGATTGAGACAAAGCATCCTCAAGTAAGTGCCATAGTTTTTTTGACTGGGTTTTAATATTGTACTGAGCAGAGCAGAGTAGAAATTGCAGTCGGTATTCTCCAATTAAATCTATTTCTTCTTCCGTAAGTTGCGATTGGTATTTGTCAAATTTCTCTCGACTGAGTAAAATGTAACGATTGTACAGTTTTTCGAATGTAACTTCATCCATATTGGGACACTTGGCATTGACTTCTCTAATTAATTCAGAGAACTCTACCATATACTTCTGTTTATTTTCAGAAGTAATTTTCTGGCAACTAAAAGTAACTAATGCCAGAGTAATCCCAATTATAGGACATAAGGCACTCTTTTTCATTGACACTGAGATCCTTGAATTGTGGTCCATAATTGAAATGTTTAATTTGGTGTAAAAATCTTTTGGATGATAAAAATTTTCATAAACTGGTGTTTTTTATCATTATTATGTTGTAAAGATAAATTTTGAGAAAGGTAGAAGCTAATTACCTTTCTGAGAGTCAGTTGTTCAAGAATCTATTTTTAGTTGTTCCATTCGTTATACTAGAATTCTTCAGAATAATTCCTTTAAAAGAATTCTGCATCCTATTGGTCATGTAAATAATACTTTATACCACGGCACGTATCTTTGTTGTTATGTTGTATAGATGTAAACTGTTTTACTGACTTTGAGATTTTCGAATTATTCTTATATTGTTCCAGAAATTATTACTGAATATTCTTTCGATTCAAAAGGAAGAATGGAAATAATTAAGTGAATATTTATTGAACTAAGCGATAATTCAGAAAATGAGAGAACCCCTACCTAAAAGTGCTTTCCAAAAGCTTTTCAATGATTTAAAAGCAAAGTTTGACATTGAAGAAAAGGATTTGACTCCTGGAGTGAGATCCAAGGAATTAACAATTACTATGTTTCATAGTGGTGATATTGAAAAATATCTGAGAAAAAATAAGAAATGTAGTGATTACATTGATGCTCATAATGACTTCTCCTTTCGACCATTTTATACGGCAAATAGGGCAATGAATGATCCAGATGCTCCTATTTCAAAATGTAAGTTAAATAGAGATTTACTCAATACTTTGTGTATTTACATGGGTGAAGAACATTTTGAATCATACAAACAAAGATTCTTAAAACAGTACTACACAAACACAGAGTACATCTACAAAGGGTATTATTATTGGGCCGCAGATAAAAAAGTTTATGATTTCAATGCAACTATAAGAGTGTCTGGAAATGAATATTTTATACAATTAAACAATTTGCATAAAACTCGCAAATTTGCTCCGTTTACTGGTAGTGCGGAAAGAAATGGAATTACATTTACTTTAGATACCACGCTCTCTTCTGCAGATGGTATTAATCTTTCACTCTCATTGTATTTGCCAGATCGAAATTTGGATAAATATGCTCACATACAAGGCTTTGTTGTTACAGTTAGTTCATTTTACGATCCAATAGCCTTAAAAGTTATACTTGTAAACATTGATAAAGTTCAACAGTATTCGGATTATGAATTATACCCAAAACGATTTTTGTCTCTTGAAAGAGAAGTGATGACCATTAAAAATGATCAAAACTACTCAGATATAATGGATTTGGAGGTTAGTAATGTTTTAATGGATGAATTTGATCCAATTATTGGCACTTTTCAGGTTTGGAGATTCAAAAATGATAATACAATACAGCAAACAGGCTTGGTAATTAAGCGAGATCTTACAGGCTACAGAATAAGTAGAAATGGCGAAACTACATGTTACTTTGAACCCTCAAGAGCAAGTGCACAGAAATTATGCATAACTATTAAGGATAGAGGTAAAACTACCACACCTATTGTCTATGCATTTATTAACTTGGTTCCTACAGAGGGTAGACCAATAGTTGGTGTTTTGAAAGGAGGGACATTCTTTGATGGAGTATTTTGTTCTATTGAAGATAGGGAGGAGATGATTGCTAAACCCATGATGCTTCGCAAAATAAAAGCTCAGGAAGAAGATGAGCTAAAGTATAAAGAATTATCGTTGGATGATGTTGTACGATTAGCTGATAAATACCCAAATTATGGATTTTTTATTAATAAGTTATTAAGGCATTCTTCATCTTATAATGATGATGGCTTAGCATTTAGAAAATACTTTGATGATTATAAATAAAACTAACTTAAAGTAAGCTTAGCTGGAATTATACTTTTTTACTTTTAACTACATCTTGCAATTGATTAAATCTGACTTTTCTTCTCTTCGAAGAACCATAAAAGTAATTAACAGATTTATTGCTTACTGTTTCTTTTAAAACTTTTATAACATCAAGGAATTCTTCTTTTTTCTTTAAATAAATTTGTAGATATATAGCGTGTTGATCTGAATGATCTTCAGTATACTTTGACATACCTACTAATCGGTCATATTCATTACTTTTTTGAATACGACCAATATCTTCATTTGCTCCATCCACTATAATTGAAGCAATAGCTTGATAATTCTTTAATTTATCAATATTGAGATAGGGATTTTTATGAATTGCAACAGAAACCTTGAGCTCTTTAAAGGACTTGGGATTATTTTTCGCCTTTAAAATGGCTCTTTCCCTAATTTTATTCAATATCTGCTTCTTATATTTTGTCTTGAGTGACATATGATGAGCTGGGTTTAAATCTTTTATTTTATTTCTTCTTTAAAACTAAGTAAAAAAAAGATAACATTTAATTTATTCACAAAATGAAAATAAATGATCTAAAAAATGTTAGTATTGGGATATTATATTTATCCACAATATATCACAGTTTTTAACACTTAAGTGAATCTACATCGCTTTAATCAGCGAATAATACCTATAAAAAAAGCTTTGCAAAGGTAAAACAATTAATCGAGTATAGAAAGTTCTAGTATCTATGGATTTATAATTATTTTAATAAAATCCATTCTTACTAGATTAGGTTAAACAGGCATTCAATTTATTTTAATAAATCATTTAATTAAAGAAAACAACTTTACTAATACTCAACCTCCCCACTCAACCAACCCATCTCAAACCCCAAATCCTCCATAGTCACCACAAAGCCCTTATCTGCCTGTATCAATTCATGCAACTCATTCAAATCTTCTTGAAACTCCAATCTATAATCGTCATGAAGTTTAGATATGAGCTTCACAATTTTCTCTGCACGTTTTATAATGTACTCATTAAAAGTCCTTCGTTGATTTGCATTAAAGTGGGTGATGAGACCTTGTGATCTTGACAATGTTTCATTGACAAGTAGCAAATTCAATTCAATTTCCCCCATTTTGTCCTTCGTGATCTTGACATGCTTATTGATGATGCCGCTATATCCTCTTATATCAAGCAACAGATAACCTGGTGAATAGAAGGAATCTATCGAGCGTTCTAAATACGCTATTATCACATCTCTGGTAGATTCTCTTCGTTCTTCTAGTGTCATCTTTTGTTCCAACAATTCATATTCCAATCGGGCTACTATGTCTGGTTTACCAGGCAGTAATCTGAGCAGCAGTTTATCTTTCTCTTTTTCCGGTAACGCACGGATAGCTGCCTTTAACTCATTGGAGAGACTTACTCTGGGCATATTTTAGTTATTTTCAGCTTAATGATTGTAGAGTGGACTGAGGCCCGCACCCCCGGCGGGGGTGGGGCCCCGCCCCAAAAAAAAAATAAAAATGGGAGAGGACCCCGCAGAACACCCAGAACAAACCCACAAGAGGGGGGGCGGCGGGGGGGGGGGGAAGAGGG
>JBCBCD010000020.1:10437-19249 GCA_038530915.1 Bacteroidota bacterium | reverse complement strand
AGATGGATTCAAAATGTTAAGAAATTTAGATGACAGTGTAGTTAGTATTAAAAGCAACTAAAACCTAAACCCTGTGAAGTATATTAATCTTTTACACCAAAAGACTATTCTCACTATTTTCCACTTACCTTTTTTGCATTCAAATCCTGATAAATCTCACTATGGATGAGAGGATGTACACTTTAGTACCTATAAAATTATTATTTTTAAGGAGTAATCCCTAAAACATAACATTAAATGCTATGAGCCCTAAACAATCTCTATTTAAGTTGCTTATCGCAATGCTCACTTTTACCTTACTTTTGAGTTCTTGCCAAGAAGAAGGAGAAATTATTGACCAAATCCTTATCAATAACAACGAGGGAGAATTCATCAATCAAGAATTTGACATTCCTCTTGATGAAATTGCTAACATGAATTACGATAGCAATCTTAAGGTCGTAATTGTAGAGCTGCATCAAAAAGTACGCTTTTCCATTCAGACTAAAGAACAATATGATCAGGCAGATATTAAGGAAGAAGTTAGGTGGGATGTCGATGGCAAACAAGGATTGGATGCTAAATATGTGGGTTTAAAAAATATACGTCATGTATACGAAACAACTGGTTTGAAACTAGTAAACCTCATCTTGGGCGATGTAGTGAAACGCAAATATGTGTATGTGAAAAATCCGGCTTATCTGAGTAAAATCAAGATCATAGAACCAGCTAAAAACCAGATGCACATTAAAGAAAATGCTATTGAAGTTGACCTTGATCTCGATGTAAATTCTATTGATGAAGTAAGTATGGAATTGAATGGTAGACCGATTAGCAATATTTCACTAGATGATCAAGGATATCTTTATAAAAAAGTTACCGGTTTGAAAAAAGGTAAAAACATCATCTTTATTGGGGTTGAATCGGAAGATGGAAGCACTTTAGAAAGTAAAACCATCACCGTTTTCTATGACGGCCCTGAGAAAAGAGAGAAAAGAAAGCCAGTTTTAGCTAAAAATGATTCTCCTACCTCTAAAGGACAAACTAGAAAAGCAGGCATTGGGAAGAAAGCTAGTGTAGCTTTATCAGAAAAAAATCATGCAGTGGCAAGTGAATGCGCTACTTTTAAAGATGAATCTTTTCTGGCTGTATTATCTCCAAAGAGCGACCTTCAATTGGAATCATTTACGATTTTTACCAATAATTGTGGTGCTATAAATATCACTGTATCCGGCGCAGATATAAATACCACTTTCAAGAAAGGCCTTACTGCCGGACGTTCTTCCATCCAATTGAGTGATCAGAATCTGAAGTTGAAGAGAGGAAATAGTTATACCATCACCGGAGTAGCAGAAAGTATGGGTTCAGCTTGTCCTGATGTCCCAAAATTTGAAAATATAAGCGATTGCCGAGCATTGGAGAATTTGTTTTCTAAAATGATGGATTTTAACAACAAAGGAAAACAGATAGTGTACGATCTGAAATTTATTTATTAGTAAAAAATACGTTTGTTTAAAATTGAAATGATTACTAAAAGCTTGCTGAATACAGGATAAATACATGCTTATTTATAGATAGCAATCTTAACAAAATCATTAAATTGAGACGAACACTCTTTTGATAACAAAACACCATATCTATCATGACCCTTAAACCAGGCTCATCATTACTATTTTCATTATTTTTATTAACCTTATTCGGCTGTGGAGGAAAGAAAAATGTCATTGAGCAAATCATGATCAATGGCAATCCCGGAGTCGCTATTGAAGACGAATATGAAGTCCCTTATGAAGTCATCGACAATGAACAACCTGACCTTAAGCAGGCAGTGGTAGTTGTTAACATGGGGGAAAGTGTAGACTTTTCCATAAAACCATTGGTAGATAAAGACATTGATGATGTTCCTGATGACATTAAATGGGATGTAGATGGCAACCCTGGTTTGGATAATCAATTTAGTGGCCAAAAGAATATTCAATATACCTATGACGAGCAGGGTTTAAAGACCGTCAAACTAGAGTTAACACCTGATACCTACTTCACTAAGTATGTTTATGTAAAAGCTGCGGATGGCCCATCTTACATAACAGTTATAGCTCCTGCAGAAGACAATATGCGCATTCAAAAAGATGAGGTAGAAGTTGATTTAAAATTAGATGTATCATCTATTGACAATGTCAGCCTTACTTTGAATGGCGACAATGTCAGGAACATCGACTTAGATGATGATGGTTACTTGTACAAGATATTAACCGGACTTGATGAAGGCGAAAATATTATCTCAATAGAAATATTAGATGATGATGGTATTGTCGAAGAAAGCAAAGAACTTACTTTGTACTATGAACCTGCGTCTAGTAATGCGAGTGGACCTAATACAGCTCAAAATTCACAACCTACTCAACCTACCAAGTCGCAAGCCCAGATTGAGGAGGAACGTCAGGCCCGTCTGCAACAGTTAGAAGATCAAAAGAAACAGCAACAACAAAAAGAAGCAGCAGACCGAAAAAGGTTATTGGCTGAGGAAGCCAGACTGGCAGAACAAAGAAAAGCGGAAGAGGCTGCTGCTGAAAAACGCAGAAAGGCAGAGGCAGCCAAGAAACAACAAGAAGCCGAAAGAGCTGCTGAAGCTGCTGCAAGACTAAAGGCAGAAGCTGAGGCAGAAAGGAAAAGACAAGAGGAAATAAACAACCAGTTGGCAGAAGAAGAAAGAAAGCGATTAGCTGCTGAAGCGGCTGCTAAAGAAGCTGAAGCTCAAAAAGCTGCTGAAGAAGCTGCTCGCCTAAAAGAAGAGGCAGACGCCATGAATAAGTTTCTTTCATCGCGTGCCAGCATAGGACTTTCCAGGCAGTCACATGGTACAGCAAATGCTTGTGCGACCTATGTAGATGAAAACTTTTCGGTTATACTTTCACCTAAGCAAGTAGTAGAATTGCAATCGTTTAAAGTCTATACTAAAAATTGTGGCGTGATCAATATCACCATTACTGGTCCAAATATCAATGAAACCATAAGGGCTAATTTGGTAAATGGATTATCAGAAATTTCCCTTTTCAACCAACAGATTAGACTGAGAGCCGGAAATACCTACACACTTACAGCCAGAGCTGCTACCGGATCAGGTAGTTGTAATGTTACCCCCAAATTTGAAAGCTTAAGCAACTGTAGCTCACCTACTCAATTATCATCCCCCATTATGACCATTAATAACCAAGGAAAACAAATAATATATGACTTCAAATTTAAATATTAGACCTATGAAAACCCTAAAAAACTACTTCCTATCAAGCGTATTGCTCTTAGTAGGAGTCTTTAATTTATCCTATGCTCAAGATGGAAGTGTAGAGGTTACTGCAAATGGCGGGCGTGTCAATATTTTTGGTACTTCAGTTACCAATACCTCCCGAACTTTTGCAGACGCAGGTATCTGTGCTTTGAGTACTTTAGATTTTACGTTTCAGGCTTTTATTACGATCACTGAATCAGAGCTTGTATCAATTATTGGTACGGATACCACAGCATTAACAGACAATGATCCTGCATCTAGCGTAGTTGGAATAAGTTATACCGTACCTGATACTAATCAGGAAATTAAACTGGAAGGGGAAGTAACCAATGGTACTACTACAAGATCCTTTATCATCATAATCAACCCTTTACAAGAAGAATCGCAACCTCTTGCTGGCCTCAATGTTACAACCACACCTACTGCGTGTATTGCTGCAACAGGCGGAATTGAAATTAGCTATAATAACAGTGACTCAACAGTTATTTTTAATTTAATAAATAGTCAGGGAATTGTTGTGGCAACCACAGATTCTAATAATGGATCAGCTTCTTTTTCGGATTTAGGCCAAGGTGATTATACTTTATCTTATAGAGTAGGGAGTACTTGTCCAACTACTTTTCCCAATACAATTAGTATTTCGCTGATCGTTCCTGATGTTAGTAAGTTTACTCCTTCTGTTACAGATTCAGAATGTGATCAAAATAATGGCTCCATTACAGTAGCAATTGATTCTGCTGGTGCTTATGAGTTTTTATTATCACCGGGGGGGGATAATATTAATGCGGATATAAATGATTCAGAGGTAATCTTTGGGAATTTATCACCTAATAATTATACTATTGCCGTTTTTGATGCTTCTGGTTGTCAGACTTCTTTAGGTATGTTCAATGTAAATGAAGTATTCCCCGCTTTAAATTTTTCTAATCCGAGTTTGGAAGGGCCTGGTTGTACGGCTCAAAATGGCTCCATTACTCTTGATTTTACGAGAGATGCAAATTCACAAATTGACTTGGATAATATAACATTCAGGTTGAAACAAGGCAATTCAACCCTAGCAACGGAAAATATTACTGCTCAGCAAAATTCAGTTGCCTTCGATGGCTTAGCTGCTGGTACTTATCAGGTAGAATTTGAAGTAGGAGGTTGTACTGCAAATTATCAAGACAATAGCCAAAGTACAGACATAGAATTGGTAGTAGATAATAATCGAGGAGTGGTATTAAGCCCTATTTCTGATAGATCGACTTGCCAGGGGAGTAATTTAACTTTAGTCGTTTTTGCCAGTAATAATGAGAGTAATAACAACAACTTCTCTTTTTCAGTACAAAAAAATGGTTCAGAAGTAGCTAGTAGTCCAACTACAACTATCAATATTCCCAGCTCTGCTTTGAGTAATGGAAACAACACCTTCTCAATAGTGGCTGTTGATGATAATAATCCGGAAGACGCCTTGGGTTGTAATATGCAATCTTTTAATGTCAGTGTTACTCCTCAAGCTAGCGTATCGATAGAGAGTAGTTCCAATAATGTAAATATTGTTGAAGGTATAGTAGAAATCTGTGCTGGTGTTGCTTTGGATTTCGAAGCCAATGTAACAGGCCAGACTACCTGTACCCCTGTTTGGGATTTGGAAAATATCAATAACCCCGGCAGTAACCTCAGCTCGTTTTTCAATGCGAATAACAACGATGTAAGCATCAATCAAAACCTGCCTGTAGGTACCTATAGCTTAAGCTATGAGGCCGATTGTTCGAGTTTGAGTGGTTGTTCTAATGATAGAACTACCATTAGAATAGAAGTGGTTGAACAACCTACTATATCTATAACGGCGACAGATGGTACAAGTATTTGTACAAGTGGAAGTGTACCTTTTAGTGCTTCAAAATCAGGCGGCATTTCTGCTTGCTCCGCTGATAACAATATCAATTGGCGCATAGGTGATAGTTCTTCAGGTTCAGTGGGAGAAAACTTCACATTTGATCAGAGTAACTCAACCGGTACTTTTCAAATCTCAGCTGTTTTCGAATGTAATGTAAATGGTACAGGTTGTAATAATGCCAGTAGCAACATCATCAATGTGAAAGTAGTGGATCAGCCTTCTGTTAGTTTGGAAATTGATGATTCAGGAGCTTCAAACAATGGGACGAATATCACTTTTTGTAAAGTTGAAAACCCCAATATTACCCTTAGAGCAACTGTTTTAGTGGATACTGACTTGGATGATGGATCATTTTCTTGGGTAAGAAATGACAATATAAGTCTTCCGGTTACAACCAACCCATTAGTAATTGGACAGAATGCTGTTGTACCTCTAGAAACTGCTACTTATGCGGTTTCTTATACCGTACCTCAGGTAAGTTCCAATAGTGGTTGTAGTTCTCCAACATCTAATACCGTAACTGTGAATCCTATCGATCAGGCTGAAATTTTAGAAATGGAGGCGGTACAATCTTCTTATTGTGAAGGCTCGATGGTAGCATTTTCCTACCTGTTAAATGTAGATTGCCCCGGTTTTGAAGCTAGAATTGAAGATGCAACAGGTTCTGTGGTACAAACGATAAATGGGACTAATTTTGATGGGAGCAATCGCATGATTTCTTTCTCTCAAGATGATTTACCGGCAGGTAATTATACCTTAATCATTGATGCTTCCAATTGCGAAAATATAACAGGTTGTTCGACACCTGCTGATCAAAGTATTCCATTTATAATCAATCCTACTCCTGTAGGTACTATTGAAACGACCACTCCTAATGTATGTGAGGGGGGAGATGTAGCTTTAAATGTAAGTATAGATAATATCAATAATTATAGCTACAGCTGGAACGGTGACCCGCAGACTGTATTTTCACCAAGCAATCAGGCTTCCAATGTAACAGCTTCCATCCAAGAGAATACGGATTTTACTGTTGTTATTGAAGATAATGCGACAGGATGTCTGACTACACTAGAAAGGACTCTTAATGTGGTTTCCAATCCTAATGTACAAATTGTAGGAGGCTCAAATGGAACTGTGGTGGTCTGTGTAGGCTCTAACCTGGCATTAGGCTCTAATGTCACATTGGGGGCTCCGGAATATTTATACACCTGGAAAAATGACAATGACATTATTCAAACCGGCTCTGAATCCAGTTTAAGTGGATTTACATTAAATCAAATTGGTACCAGCAACATCACTTTGGAAGTTGTGGATGAAAACGGATGTTTTGGCAGTGCTTCCATTATTGCAGAAGCTTTGGATGGACCTACAGCAAGCCTTACTGCCAGCAATGATTTGGTTTGTTTTGATGAAAACCAATTGACTCTTATTGCAGATATAGCAACTGGTGGTGCTACCGGAAGGGCACAAATCAGATGGTTTAGAGATGGACAACAAGTACAAATTTCTCAAGCTGATATTACCGCAACAAGAGATACTTTCACTTATAGCATTACCAGTGCTATTACACAACCTACCGATTTTGATTTTGAAGTTACCTTCCTTGACGTGACGAGTGGATGTAATCAAGCGACAGCCACTGAGAATGTTGATTTAAGGCCAACACCACGACTGGAACTTACGACTGTTTTTGACAATTCAATGGCTTGTCAGGGAGGTCAAAGTCTTTTTGTAGCCAATGATCCTTCTGGTAATACCTCAATAGATGACTGGAGTTGGACGATAAATGGCGGTGGAAACATAACCAATTCCGGTAATAATTTAGCAACAGTCAATTGGACCAACCCAGGAACTTACACTCTCTCAGTAACTGCAAGGATAGGTACCTGCGAAGGAACAGCCTCAGAAGAAATAACGGTTTCTAATAATAGTTCTGGATTGAGTAATGCTCCCATTGTATTTGTAGAACCTAATGGCAATTTGTTGTTTTACAACGATTCTACGGCTTGTGGTTATCAATGGGGTGTATTTGACAATAACACCTTAATGGTGGAGGTACTTGAAAATGAAACATATCAAGCGTATTTGTCGAATGATTTAGATATTATCAATAACACTTACTTCGTAAATGTATCAAGTTGTTCAGGGGGATGTACTTCTACCATTTCTGAGATCACTATTTTAGAAGAAGAAGAGGTAGTAGAAGAGAAGTTCGTTTTATACCCAAACCCAAATAGTGGTGCTTTTAGATTTGAAGCCACTCAATTGCCGGGTGCTGAATACAACTTACAAATAACAGATTTACTAGGCAGAAACATCTTTAACCTAAACTTAGAGGCTGCGGATGGACAAATAAATGTACCGATAGAATTAGACGATCAGGTGACCAGTGGAGTGTATTACTTATTCTTAATTAATGAGGCAGGTATATATAGAACTGCTCCTTTCATCTTACAACGCTAATGAAATCACATTTATCCATCCAACTAAAAGCAACCACAATGAAAAAACAATACAACCATATATACATTTTATTTGCTGCCCTGCTATTGAGTATTTCTTTGAATGCTCAAGATCAAATTAGATTGAGGGTATCACCACAACTATTGGCTCCGTCCACGGCTGTTTTATCGAATTCAGACCGGGATAATGCAGTTAGAGAACTAGAAGCTTTTTTAAATACTTACGCACAACTGGCTACGCTTAGAGATGAAGAAGCTGGAGGGCAGGTGACAGAGAATTCTGTGAGGAACTTCAGAGACATCTTTAACCCAAGTGCAAGCATCGTAAAAGATTTTGTAGAAAACATACCCCAGGGAGGTATTTCCTTGCGTGAATATACTGATCAGGTATTTGGTTCACGTCTAAGGGTAGAAGGGCTACAATTCAATATAAATGAAGCTGAGTTGCTTGAAATTAGAGATATAGGTGGAGGCTTTTTGAGCTTTAAAGTCAAAGTGGTTAAGATCTTTTACAACTACTTGGGGTCAGATGCCAGGGTAGTAAACGGAGTGGTTAGGCCATCCGAACAAAATATCTATTTTGAAGTGCCTGTAAGCGATCTGGCGGATTTTCAGGTAGGGAATATTGAACGAGTATGTAAAGGAAAAGAATGTGATCCGGCAGATGAATATGTAAATGTGTATTCATTAGATGTAGGAGCTGGCTTATCCTTACCATCTACAACACTTTCTGCTTATGCAACGGGTACAAATGGCCTAAATGCCCCCAACTTATTAGACGTAGGAAGTGGCTTGGTTTTTTCTGCAGGAGTGGGGATAACGACCAATAGGCTGGTTAACCCGGAATCATCCAGCAAGAAAGCATTGTTTTTGAATGCGGGTGTAAGAGCTTCCATCTATAGTATTGAAACGACTTTTCAAAGACCTCGATTTGAATTGGCCAATCAAACCGTAAGTGGAGCGGCTAATTATGATCGCATCGTAAATGCCCATAATGGAGTTGAGGACATGACCGTGATCAATGTTGAAGTTCCAGTTGGTTTGGGGTATCGATTATTAGAAACCAGAAAATCAATGTTGCTCTTGAATGTAAGTGTAGTTCCAACTTTAAACTTATCTGCATCAGGTAGTTATTCCGGGACCGGAAGTTATGATGGTAAAATCCAGGAACTGCGTTTTCTACGCGATGGAGCTGTCAATGAA
>JBCBCD010000020.1:0-10427 GCA_038530915.1 Bacteroidota bacterium | reverse complement strand
CTTCAAAATCTGGCGGCAGTATCATTGAAGAAAACATTAGCACAGATGATGTAGAAGCTCAATTGTCCGGGTTTAGTTTGGGCGTTAGAGTTTCACCTAGGTATTACCTGGATTTTGAAGCCTTGGATGCCACCTGGGGACTTATGCTTGGCTTAGACCTAGGCTACGCGACTTCATTTTTTGATCATGAAACCAATTTAATAGAACGTTTAGAGGACGAAACATTGATTTTTCGAGATACGTATATGAACAACCTGATAGAAAACTACACGACTGATTTTACAAGCATTAATGTTTCTTTTCACATCGGTATTTACAGAAAACTAGTAACAAGTTTGTAATTCAAAATATTGACCCAGCATTAAATCATTCAAAATGAACTCGAAGATTAATCCATCGGTAGCGATATGTCTATTCTTTTTTGCGCTTGCCGCCCTTACACCCTTGCATGCTCAGAAAAAAGTATTAGGAATGCCCAGTGCTTTTACTTTACCTTTTGACGAAGGTACAATCAACCAAGGGGACCACAACTCTAAGTACGATAGAGAAATTCCCTGGATAGTAATAAGCGATAGAGCTAATAATACTGTTTATTCTTCTCCTAATGAGACTTCTTCTCAAAAGGAACCACTACAATTTGCAGAGTATTTTTATGTAACTCAGGAGCGTGATGATTGGGTAGAAGTTGCAACAGCAAAATACGTAGCACTAAATAAACTGAAATCAGACGACAATCTTGAAATCCGTGGCTGGGTACCCAAGAAGCACCTATTACTTTGGAATACTGGCCTTTTAGATCCAAGAACAAAAATTCATCGCAAAGCCTTTCTGCTCAATAAAGCGCAGGATATCAATCGAGTATTAGGAATGGACAATGTGAGTGTTGTCGATGTTTTTAATTCTCCCAACAATAATGACAAACAAGAAGATAGAAAGATCTATGAGTTTTACTTTGTTTACAAAAAAGAGGGCAATCGATTTTTACTTTGTACGGAAGACCGATTGAGTCCTTATAACATCAAGCCTTCCAATCTGATTGGTTGGGTCAACAGCAATAGAATTACACAGTGGAATACTCGTTTTTGTCTGGAACCTAACTTCCAGGAAGCCGCATTTAATGAGCGCAAAACCAATTCCAATTACCGAGTTAGAGCCTTTGATCGGGTAGAAAATGCAAGAGGATATGGATCAGGACAACCTTTAAATAACCAAACGGTAGTTTGGGAAAACGATCCGGTAAGAGTAGGGCAGGATAAATTGGTGGATCGTAGATTTAAGGGAGGGGTCTTACGTTTTCCAATGTTCAATTACAGTAGCGGTGCTATCCCTGTTTATACCACTGGTATTATTGGTACCATTAAAGTGAAAGGAGAAGGCGGACGTGTAGAATCCATACCAGATGATGCTATTGTTTTGTTGCAAGATCAATTGAACCGACAAATTCAAAGAAATGAAAACATCAATTTATACTTTGTCATAGAAGCCAGTGATCAGGTTAGTGGATATAAAACAAGTATAGCTGATGCCATCAGAGCTATATCTCAACTGCCTGCCGTAAAAGATGTACCCATTATGAGGTATGGAGCATTGATATACAGAGATACACCTGAAGAAAAGGGAGGGAGAACATTAGTAGAGCAGGTGGAGTTGACCAGAAATATTGATCAAGTAACCGGCTTTATACAAAACGCTAATTTTATCAATGAAGTAGATAGTGATCCTTACACGAGTATGTACTATGGTATCGATCAGGCCATGCAGGTTGCTGGTTTTAGTAAAAATCATGTAAACATCGTTATCAATGTCGGTAAATACGGTGATTATAAAGCAGACAGAAACAGAAGAACACTGGCTCAGCAAAGTGGTGATAAAACCTATTACGAAACGCTGGATCCTATTTTCAAGCAAATACAGGATTTTGATATTGAAATCCATTCCCTACAATTGGGCAATGAACCGAATAGACAAAGTGTAGCCTTTGCAAAACAGGCACAATTGATTATTCTTGAATCTGCAAAATCTCTTTACAGCAAAACGTATGGAAATAGTGGCTTATTCCCTGCACCTTCCATGCAGGATCCTGAAGAACAAAGCCTTGTAGAGTTGAATAATGGAGTTACAAAAGCTTCGATACTAAGACCTGCACAGAATGCTCAAATGGGGGCTGAACAATTAAAAACACACCTAATCAAGGTAGTTACTGAATCCATCAATTTCAATAAGGAACTTCAATTGGTCTGGGAAGACATCGTTAAAGGCGAAGACTTTGATATTTCCGGCTCGGAAGACAATCCTTCCAGTGGCATTTTTGGCCCTGCCGTTTATCGTGCGTTAGATGGTGTAGATCCTGAATTGATTCAAAAATCGTTAAAGGAAAAATACAGATTATATACCGAAGCATATCTGCCTGCGAAGGTTCAAGGTGCTGCCCATCCGGCTATAAGCTATTCTCTCTTTATGCCTTCTGAAGATTTAATCAGGTATCAGACGATTATTTCCAATGCAATAAGTGTAATGCAAACGGCGGAGAGCAAGCGTCAGGGCTTGTTTGATATTTATAAAGAATTGGTGTATGTCTTTTCTGGCAACAGGCCAGACTTTAATAAGCTATCCAGAAGTGATGTATTGAAAATGATGCAGGGAATTGAAGGTGAAGGAATTGAACTACCCAATTTTCAGAATGACATCAAAATAGCAGATATTAAAGATGAAAAGATAGTCAGCAATCAACAAGTTGAATTTTTAATACAGGACTTCATCAATGTCAACCAAAAGCTGGAATCAATTTTGCGATTGAATAAGCGTTATGATTTCTGTTTTATTTCAGAGAATAAAAGACAGTATTACTGGATTCCACTGGATGATGCTTTTTAAAATTGAATTATTCTAATGAAGCACAATAGCAAAAGAGTTGACCGTTTCGAAAATAAATCAAAAGCCATTCAGTATGATGATGCTTTTGAAACGGATAACTCTTTCGCTAATGTTGAAAAAAGAAAACCTCCCAGTCTTAGTTTTTCTCAAAACGAAGCCGTTCAGGCTAAGAGCCAGCAACCAGTTCAACGTTTTTTAGGGTCGATGCTTACTTCTGGTTTAACTCCTTTGCTTTTTGGAAATCAAAACCTGGTAGACCAACCGGAACTAATAGAATTTAAAGCGCCTGCTGACTTGAAAAGCTCTTTAACAGATATAGAAAAGAGCTTAAGTAAAATGAATAAGTTTGGACCCATTCTTGGTGTTCCGCCGGCCGATAAAACCGTAAAGACTAAATTATTCAAAGGAGGTGTACTTGAACCAATATCTCAAGCATTTGGAACTTATGGTGAAGGATTAAATGGAATAAAAGGCTCTTTGGGTATCGCAAAAGCCTGGATAGACATGAATGATGGCAAGGCGATGGAAAAAAAGAAGGCTCATGAGCACATGAAAGCCATTCTTACCTTTACCAGCGATGCCATTTCTTTCACAAGAGGCTCTACAGAGTTTGTAATTGATGTTGTAAAAAAGCAGAATATTCTCAATGCGGATGATCTATTAGAGCTCGACAATAAACTCAGCAGGATTCCGGATTTACATGAAGGAGCAACCGGTAAAACCCTTACCGAAATTGCCGATGGTATTGGTCAAATGGCCAAAGCAATAGGACTGATCACTGATGTATTTACCATACTGGATGACAAAGCCAGTACAGAAGATATCATTAAAGCTTCTATAAATGTCGGGCTTGCTCTAATCGAATTATTGGCAAAAAATAGTGTTAAAAATACAGGTATAGCAGCTTGGGGAGGACCCTTAGCGACCTTTATAGGTGTCATTATTACGGCCTATGATGCCTTCAAGTTGTTGGAGGAATACTTTACCAAGAAAACCATTTACGAGGGCCTTGACTTTATTCTTACCGATTTAAAAGCTGATGCGGAGAAAATGGCTGAAGTGGCCAACCCCATGTTGGTATTGGAAAGTATAAAATCTTATTCCTTACCTGAAGAAGTAGGGGCATACAATAGCAAAATCAAAAGTTATAGCTCGAAGCTTCAGAAGTTGATTACGGGTTTCCATTCCAAGGTCAAGCCTAAGAAACTTCATAAAGCTTTATTCACAAGGGATTTTGCACACGAAGTCAATCATAAAGAATCAGGTTTGCTATCTCCTGGTCATATGAAAACGATATCCAGGCAATTTACTTTCATGAATGATGTCAATCTCAGCAAGCTATCTCCGCAGGGTACTTATGCTTTAACATCCAACATTTTAGAGAAGGTCGCTTATTGTATGAAAAACATCAAAACTCTAGTGGATGATGAGTTCTCATACAATGAGGATGAAGATAAAAAAGAAAAAGTCTATGATACTGAAGGCGCTAAGAAGAGGAAAAAAGTTAGAAAAGCATTGACCAATCAATATCAACACGACAAAAAGCTTTACAACAGTGAAAAAGAAGCACTTGATCGTGCAGAATCTCCTACTTTGGATATTATGATGGATGTGGAGGATAAAACTAAATTGGCGAAAGACCTTAAGCGTTTTGACAATGAGGGGTATGTATCTGAAGAACTGGCTGATTATCTAAGAAAAGAAGGTTATAAAGCCAATCCTGAAATGATGAAAAAAGCAAAGGAGACCTTTAAAAGCATCAATAATATAGTTGGTGGTATGGGACTGGGTAGTAATTATGCGAAAGCAAAATTGTTGGTGCGAATAGCACATATTGAAAAAGATCCACTCATTATGTATGAGGATGACGGCTCTTTAATGTCTATGTTCAAAGAAAGCGATGTTTCTAATGTAAGGGCCTTGATGACGAATGCAGGCGTTACAGAAAAGACCCATAAATGGTTTAATAATGTAGAATCTTACTTCGAACAATCATACAATAGCGAAAATATCCAAGGTCTTTTATCTGAAAAGTCATTAGAGAATTTAAGATAATTGAATAACAACAGAATATGCCTGATCCCTTATTTTCTATCAGTAATTTAACATGTGAATACTTCAGCGGCCAGCCAGTCCTTGAAATACCCAAGCTTGAAATACCTAACGGACGTTTGATCTTTGTCATTGGAAGGTCGGGTATAGGGAAGAGTACCTTCATCGAAACGCTAGGTTTGATGAACAACACAATTGCCAATCGCTCTACTACTCAATTGCAATTCACACCCAATGAGAAAGCCATTGAATTAAAGGAAAGTTGGCAATGGTCCAATGATCAACTGTCAGGATTTAGAAAACAACACTTCAGTTTTATTTTTCAGAATACCAATCTGATGCCCAATTTTACCTGTGGAGAAAATATGATCATCAGTCTCCTAATCAAAGGTAAAAGCTTTGAAGCTGCCAAGTCGGAAGTAGTAGAAATGATGGAACGCCTTGCTTTGGATAAACAACTTTTTGACAAGAGAATAACAGAAATATCAGGCGGACAACGTCAGCGTCTTGCTTTTGTCAGAGCGGTTACCGCAGATTTTGATGTTTTATTTGGGGACGAGCCTACCGGAAATCTAGATAGAATGACTGCTTATGAATTGATGTCCATTTTGAAAGAAATTGTAAAAGACAAGGGTAAAACTTGCATACTGGTATCACACGATTTAGATCTGGCAGAAAAATTTGCAGATATCGTTATTCCCATTGCCATTGATGAAACTTCATCGACTGAAAGAACCATTGGAAGAATTAATGAATCCAATATCATACAAAAAATTGACAACCAATGGACCTTGAAAAACGAAAACTTGGTGGCGTCTCCTACTGAATATTTGAATGCATTTCTACAACAACCTAACCCTTTAAAAACGAATTGATGCTGGGCTTTATAAAAAATGTATTAGGCATAAGATCAGATTTTGATCGGATCTTTTTTGAAAATGAATACAAAGCACTAGCTGGAAATAACAACAAAACCATTCTAGGCTTAATCTTGATTCTATTCTTTACACTACTGGCTCTAGGATTTGCTATTGGCAGCCTGAATAACCTCAAAATAAGGATGGATAATCCTTACACCAATTGGGTAAATGTAAGTTTGGGAAATCAATATCCAGAAGAGCAAAAAGAGGCCATAAGAGATACATTCGATGTAGAAAAGAAGCTGGCTAAAAGCCTTAATTTGATCCACCTCAACGGTTGGAACAAATATTTTATCAGCTTATATGCACAATCTTTTAATCCTTTGAGAGATGACCCTAACGAAACTCAGTATTACATCGCCAGGACTATAGATCCTGAAGAGCCATTGATTACAACCATTCTCAATCAAGAAGAAGGTTCACGTAACTTATTATGGCATCATCCTGATTTTGATCCTACTTTGCCTGCCGAGCAGAACTACTGCAATGGAGTCATTGTTTCTTTGGATTTGCTAAAAAAACTGGGGTATGTAAAGGAGAGCATGGATTGTAACTTAATTTGGGAAGAGTCTTTAATGTGGGAGCCACCAGTTACACAATTGTTGGTTAAAGATTCTGATGAAGCATCCAACCAGAAAGCCAATATGTTTTTGGCAGATATTCTGGCTGTTGTTTGTGAATTGCCGAGCTCTATTGATTTGGTCACCAGACCAAAGATGTATAATATACTCACCCTTAAGTTGGATCAAACCAATGGGATGTCATTTAACTGCTACGAAGAAATATTTGAGCGACATTTTGAATACATGGAATCCAATCGCTTCAGTTTTTATGTACAAAAAGAGCAGGATTTTGCCACTTTTGAAAAAGTGACAAAAGATTTTTTCTCCACCATACCCTTCAGAGCCAACCCACAGTTGCAGGCTATACCAAATTCGGATTTGTATCAAAAAGCGACCATCTATTTTCCTGCAGGTTATATGCCGACCTATGATTCAATAGGTGTATTTGTCAATCATTGTAGGAGTAATGGTTTGCCTATAGCCGAGTTTTCAAGAATAAACTGTGATTTTCCTGAATGCGAGGAGTTGGGTTTGACCGCGTATAATTATATGGCGTTTAATTTTTCAAAATTGAATAAAATACAAGCCTTCAGGTATGAATTGCAAGAGAAGCAAGATGTTAGTATTGAGTATGAAAAGATTGAGGCCGCCGAGAACTTTGCGTTAGTATCGAATTTAACGTTGATTATCTGTATCATTCTACTGGCTTTTGGTTTATTGAGTATCATCCTTTTTGTCAATAACTTATTGAGGAATCATCTTTTTGATGTTCGGTCCAATCTGGGGACTTTTCAGGCTTTTGGTTTGAGTAATGTCTTTTTGAATCAAACCTATCTAAAAATAATAGTTGCCTTCTTACTATTATCCATATTGACTTCTTTCTCACTGGTGGTAATCATAGACAGAATAGAACAATACATTATGGGACCTGAGAGTAAGTTTAATATCTTCAGTATTTATGTTGGCGTTGCTATTCTGGGACTAATTTTGATCAGCATCATTATTTCAATTGGGACGATCAGAAAGATTCTTGGGGATACCCCCGGTAACTTAATCTACAAACGTTAATGCCAAACGAAAGCGAGCTTTTATCTTAATATTTATATAAATTAAACATTATGAGAAATACCTTGAAATCCCTCTTTATTTGCTCTATCATCCTACTAGGAGCTTGTAGCAAGGATGCTCCTAAGGAAGAAGAAGATACAGTAAGTGTTGATTCGCTGGAAATGGATTCGACCAATATGTTGGCAGTCGTACCGGAAGATGTTCCTGTTGTGGAAGAAAACTTAAACGAGGAAGAAAAAGAATCGATGGTAGCCAAAGAGAAAAAAAAGGAAGAACAACTTTTAAAGAGTAAGTTTTTAAACCTAGGGTGTTGTAAAAGTGGAGTAGAAAAGAAGGTTTTTGAAAAAGCATGTTGTTGTGAAGAGGTGTACAAAGAGTTTGAAAAAATAAAGTCTGGCTTGTCAACAACCGATTTAGAGTACATTTTAACACAGGATGTGATTTACACTTTTTGCATCAACAATCATCCCCCGGTAGTTGAAGAAGAAGACGATGTCTTTTGATTAATTAAGATCACAAGGCAAGATATAAAACCATTAAACCGATGAACAAACAATTCTTTTTGCTAGTCTTGGCATGGGGCGTAAGTTGCGTATATTTATTCAGCCAGACTGTTGAAGCTGGAGCTCCTGCTGCTTTCACTTACCAGGCAGTTGTGAGAGATGCAGATGGTTTGGCGCTTGCCAATCAAGCCATTCAGATGCGCATCAGTATTTTGCAAGGCTCAACAGATGGAGCAAGTGTGTATACAGAAACACACGTTACTACTACCAATGAATTTGGATTGGCCAGTTTGTTAATTGGAAATGGAACAGTTCAGTCAGGCGTATTCAGTCGCATAGGCTGGGGAAGCTCAGGGCCATTCTTTCTGCAAATAGAGGTTGACGTAAGTGGAGGTACAAACTTTAGCTTGATGGGGACTACTCAACTATTATCAGTTCCCTATGCTTTGTATGCTGAAACTGCCGGAGCGATAGAGGCCAACAATGATAATGCTACTACCAAAAGTATATCATTAAGTGTCTATAGTGCTTTTATCTCAGACGGAGGGGCTACATTGAATGATGGTTTTGGAATCAATGGTGGCTTGATATTAGCTTCTGATGTTTCTTCTCCTTTTGCTTTTAGTTTCGTTTTACCTCCCGATTATACTACTGGTGGTGCCATCAATGTCAATATTACTCTTACTTCCACAGTAGCCGGAGATATTACCATAAGACCTAATTTTATTAGTGTGGCAAGGCCGGGTGTAGGCTATATCCAGGGTGGAGGAGCTTCTACTGGTGTCAACATGAACAATCCAATAAATGTACCTACTGCCAGAGTACCCGTATTGGCCGAAGGCTCTATCACTTCACCGGATGGAGAAACTGCTCTACAAGCCGGTGATGCAATCGTTTTTGGTTATTTTAGAAATAATGATGGAAATACAGGGAGTGTAGTCATAAGTGGTGTGCAAATCATCTATGAATAAAGATGATATATATCTAACCTTTAAGATCCTTTGAACTATGAGAACAAAGAAAATATTAGTAAAAACCTTATTGTTGGTTTTATTCCTTCCAATACTACAGGCTCAAGATAACGGCTCACCTCAAGCCTTTTCCTACCAAGCTATCGTAAGAGATGCAGATGGCTTAGCAACTTCCAATCAATCCGTACAATTGAGAATGAGCATTTTGTCGGGTAGTATAAATGGAAATGCTGTATATATTGAAAACCATAGTGTTACCACCAATGAATTTGGCTTAGTCAATTTAAACATAGGAGAAGGCAATGTGCAAAGTGGTGTTTTTAGCCGTATTGACTGGGGTGGGGCAGGACCATTCTTCTTACAAGTAGAAGTAGATGTCAATGGAGGAACTAATTTTAGTTTAATGGGAACTACTCAGTTGCTTTCTGTGCCTTATGCTTTGCATGCTGAAACAGCCGGAGCCATAAGTGGTATAAACAATATAGATCAGGACACCACTAATGAAATACAACAACTTAGTTTGGGGGATGATAATGTGCTGACCCTTTCAAATGGAGGAGGTTCTGTGAGTTTACCTACTTCATCAAGCAATACAGCCATTTATTCACTTCCAGCCATGGGACTTAGCTATAGTAATGCTTCAGAGACGATTTCCGAAACAAGTGGTGGTTTTGCTGGTGTGCTTACTTGGGGAAATAATTTTCAGGGAGCAGCAGCTATGATGCTCAGAAAACCACCTAATTATGCCGGCGGTGATGTAACATTCAAAATCTTTTTTCAAACTTCTGATGAAACAGCTGGTACAGTCGAGTTTTTTATCCGTCCAAGATCTTACAATTCTGGCGATGGCTTTGCGGATGCAAGCAGTATTTCTGAAAATCCAGTTTCGGTTTCAGGTTCAGAAGGTTTTGGTACATTGTATGAGCAACAACTTACCATCCCTGAATCGCTTTTCCAAAATGATTGGTGGTATGTGACTATTCAAAGAAATTCAACAAGTAATACTTACCCTAATGATGTATTTGTATATGGTGTGGCGTTAGAATATGCTACACAATGATCACAAAATGGAAGCATTCTTTTTATTGATTTTTAATATTTTTTGTTTTACTTTTAGTGTGATTTAAAACAAAATAAAACATGATTACACCCAATACACTTTCATTCCTAAAAGACATAGCAGCTAATAACAATAGAGATTGGTTTGAATCTAATAAGCATTTATACCTGGAAGCACAGGAAAATGTGAAAAGCTTCGTTGCTCAGGTACATGAAGAATTGGATAAAACAGACTTAATTGAAAGTGATAAAATTTATAGGATTTACCGAGATGTTCGTTTTTCAAAAGATAAGACCCCTTATAAAAACTATTTTGGGGGATACTTTAAAAGAGCTGGTGCGAATAGGAGAGGAGGCTATTTTTTTAGTATAGAGCCTGATAATACACACATAGGTGGTGGCTTTTATGGACCCAAT
>JBCBCD010000019.1:0-19441 GCA_038530915.1 Bacteroidota bacterium | reverse complement strand
TTATCTGCCTGATGATTTTATCCACAGGCAGATAAGAGAATTGATTACTTCAGGACAGTTAAAACCAGGAGACAAATTACCTCCTGAACGTAAACTAGCTGAGGCATTTGGTGTAGGAAGAAGCAATGTCAGAGATGCAATAAAAAAATTAGAGTTTTATGGTATCCTTAGAACATTGCCACAGAGTGGTACCATAGTTGCAGGTATTGGTATTTCTGCTTTAGAAGGTTTAATAACAGATGTTTTAAAAATGGAAAACAGCGACTTTGCTTCATTAATAGAAACAAGAGTCTTATTGGAAACAGAAGCTGCAAGATTAGCAGCGAGCAGACGTACAGAAGAAGACATTCAAAATATAAAAGCAGCTATGCTGGCTTATAATGAAAAAGTAGCATTGAAAGAACAGGCAGTGGAAGAAGACTTACTGTTTCACTTAAAAATTGCCGAAGCCAGTAAAAACTCCGTCCTTAAATCACTTATGTTAATCATCACACCTGATATCATCAATAATTTTATCAACCTTGATGTGTGTAAAGACAATCGTTCTTTTCAAGCAATGGAAGAACATGAGGTCATTTTGAAGCACATTATTGCCAAAGAACCTGAAGCAGCTTCCGATGCTATGTTCAACCACCTAAGAGATGTTTTCGAATACAGCCAAAATCTGAAAGGAGGAGGAAATGGCTTATTGAAATGACAACAAAGAAGTTAATATAGACTATAAATAACCAATTAAAACTCACTGTATGAAACAAAAAACAAGTTCTAATAGCTCCTAAAGATTTTCACGAAAATAGCTAGGCTTCTCTCTCTCATGAGATGACTTCTTATCAAAACGCACTTGATAAGACTAGGAATCTATTTTCTATACAATAGTATATACCTGATTGACCTGTAAAGTTGACTCAACTTTGCCTGTTATTCTAGTGCATTATTCGAAAGTCCACAAAAAAAGCCCATCGTGAGATGAGCAAAACAAAAAATTAAAGTTAAAGTTATGACAACAAATTTAGCAAATTTATTCAACAAACCCTTCCTGTTCTCAGGCTTATTGGGTTTGTTAATTTGTCTCCCATTATTCTCATATGGGAGTACAAACCTAAATGAGTCTCGTCTTTCCGCAGCCTTGAAAGTTACTATTACAGGTACGCTTACTTCAGCTGATGACGGCCTACCTCTTATAGGTGCTTCTGTATATGTAAAAAGCAATCCATCTATTGGAACTACTACAGATGTAGACGGAAAGTTCTCTCTCGATGTAGAAGAAAATTCTACTCTTGTTTTTAGCTATGCAGGATACCTCGACCAAGAAGTGATTGTCAATTCGAATACGAACCTAAATATAGTAATGGCAGTAAATGTTGAGCAATTAGAAGAGGTAGTAGTAATTGGATATGGTACTCAGAAAAAATCACACTTAACCGGATCTATTTCCAAGGTTGAGAATGTAAAATTGGATCAAATAGCCGTAGCCAGAGTGGATGATGCACTCATTGGTCAAGTGTCGGGGGTTAATATCCAGGCAACTTCAGCAGAAGCAGGTGCTGCTCCTACTATTACAGTGAGAGGATTTGGATCGATAAATGCCAGCACTGGACCTGCCGTAGTAGTAGACGGTCTAGTTGTAGATTCTGAATTTTTAGGAAATCTTGATATGAATGACATTGCATCTTTTGAAGTTTTAAAAGATGCGGCATCTGCGGCTATTTATGGTAGTGAAGGATCAAATGGTGTCATTTTGATAACTACCAAAAGTGGTGAGGCTGGAGAAACTAAGTTTAGCTATGAAACTTTTTTAGGCAGAAAAGAAGCTTTTGGAAGTGATGAGTATAGAAAAAGTGTTGCAGGCTGGGCGGATTTTGAATTGGCTCAACAAGGCTTTTTGACCAATAATACCCAATATGCGCTTCAGTTGGTAGAAGAGACAGGAGTAGACAGAGATTGGCAAGATGTATTTTTTGATGGAGGATATATTTCAAGCCACGCTTTTTCAGCAAGAGGAGGTAGTGATGCCACTAAGTTTAGTGTCTCCTTAAGAACATTAGGTGACGAAGGTGTAGTTATTACCGATGATTATCGATTGTTTGCTGGTAACATAAAAATGGATACCAGAATAACAGACGATTTGAAATTTGGATTTAGAATCACTCCTTCTTATTCTAAGCGAAGAGCATTACCTACTTCAGTACACAATCCAATCAGGCAATCTCCATGGTTACTCATTTATCATACAGAAGAAACCATTCAATATGTGGATAGAGACGAGTATCCTAATATTCAAGTTGGAGATTATTTCAACGAAGATCATTTAAGAAATATAGATATAGATCCTAATGATGAGCAAGGTTCTAGTAGACCGCGTACTTCTGGCGATATGAATCCTTATGCTCAATATGTGGAAAGAGAACACTACGAGTACAAGACCAACCTTTTAACTTCTACTTATTTAAGCTATAAAATTGCAGATGGTCTTACAGCAAAAACATCGCTTGGTGTAACGATAGAAAACCGCAAAAGAACGAGATACGATGGTGTAATGCATCATGCTTCTGGTGCAGGTAGAGCTCAATATAACTTGCAAAACAGAGTACGCAATAGAATCATTTCTGATAATACCATTTCCTACAATAAAAACTTTGGTAAGCACGGACTTAATGTTTTGGTAGGTGCAACTTTCCAAAGAAGACAGGTTGAAAACAGTGATATTTCAGGCTCCGGATTTACAAATGATTTATTGAAAAACTTACAGGGTGCAACAATCGTATCTGAGTTTGAGGAAATCAACTTTGAGAAAAATAAGATCGGTTACTTCGGACGTATCAGCTACGTTTTTGATGAGCGATTCTTGTTTAACGCTTCATTCAGAAGAGATGCAAGTTCCGTATTTGGAGTCAATTCCAAATGGGGTAATTTCCCAGCGGTTTCTTTGGGTTGGAACATGCACAATGAAGCATTCCTGGAAGGTAGCATTGTAAGTAGATTGAAGTTTAGAGTGAGCTATGGTCTTACAGGCAATGAAAACTTCAATGTAGGTGACGATATCGTTAATAACTATCCGTTTTTGGCATTATTGAGTACTAACAATGCGATTACAGGAGGTACTATTTCACCAGGTGTGTCTCCACTAAGTCTTGTAAACCCGTTGTTACAATGGGAGGCTTCAGAGGAATTCAATCCGGGTATCGATTTTGGATTTGCTAACAATAGAATACAAGGTTCATTAGACTATTATGTTAGAACGAGTGATCAGTTATTGTTAGAAAACCCAGTTTCTTTTGTCACTGGTTTTGATGCGGGTATCGTGAATTTAGGGGAAGTAGAAAATGAAGGCTGGGAATTCGAACTAAGAACCAGAAATATTACGGGTAAAAACCTAAGCTGGAGTACTACTTTGATCGCTTCTACCAATCAGAATACTTTATTGAGTTTTGGTGAGTCTGATGGACAATTAACGGTAGATGGATGGGGTAGAAATTCTCAATGGATCAACTCCATAGGTAATCCAATTTCCTCTTTTTATGGATATGTTGTAGATCGCGAATTATCTACTCAATACTACGACTCTCCTTTTATTCCTATTAATGGTTTATCAGAAGATGTCATTGTTCGAGATTTAAATGGTGACGGTTTAATTTCTGATGAAGACAAGACCATTCTTGGAGATCCTTACCCAGACTTAATTTGGAGTATTACCAATGAGTTTGCATTTGGCAATTTTGATTTTTCTGTCATGATACAAGGCAGTCAGGGCGCTCAGGTTAAGAATGTAGGGGATCAGTATTTCTTTACACATTGGCAAGGAAGTACTACAGATGTGCAACAAGTAGTTGAGGATGGAATCATTCCAAATGCTTCTTTCCTACAAGAGAGAGTTCACACCAACGACATCGTACAAAGTGCTAATTATTTTTCCTTGAGAAATGTAAACATAGGATACAATTTTACAGCCAATCAATTGAGAAAATTTGGCCTTAATAGCCTGAGGTTGTATGTGTCTGGTCAGAATTTGATATACATCACTTCTGATGAGTACAATGGATTTAATCCTGAATTTATTGATAGCAATAATACGCCGATCAGTTATGGTGCTCAGAGAGCAGGTACTCCTTTATTTAGGACGTTCACGGCTGGCTTAAACGTGCAGTTTTAAAATTCAAGAAAAACAATAATAAAATGAAATACATAAAATATATCACTTTTTCACTAGTAGGGTTTTTACTCTTTTCCTGTGAAGATGAATTTTTAAATCCTTTACCTGATTCTGCTATTGTTGTTGATGCATTTTTTGATTCTGATGAAGATGTATTAGCTGGTCTAATAGGCGTTTATGATGCCATCCAGGGAGTCAATGTCAATACAGAATCAAATACCATTCGATTTAATCGTGGCATTCAATTTGAATTCATGGTGACCGAAATGCGCAGCGACAATACTAGAACGGCCACTTTAGAAGGCTCCAGAGCCGATTTTCACCGCTACAGAGTGGATGCTAATAATGTGCAGTCAGAAGATTTTTATCAATCTATGTATGAGATCATTTTTAGAGCAAACAATGTCTTAAACTTTATTGAGGTTGCTGATGAAAGCAATCGAGCTGCTTATCAAGCAGAAGCTAAGTTTTTGAGAGCTTTTGCCTATTTCAATCTGGTAAGATTATATGGTCCTGTACCTTTGGTAACACAAGTAGTAGGTCCTTCAGATAACGAATTACTGTTCACAAGAGTAGCTGAAGATCAAGTATATCAACAGATCATCTCCGATTTACAAGAAGGAGTTGACAATTTAGATAATTCATTTAAATCAAGAGCGTCGAGAGCTGGAGCTCAAGGTCTTTTGGCAAAAGTGTATTTATCACAACCTACCCCGAATTATGCAGGTGCACAGCAATTGTGCGAGGCAATAGTTAATAGTGGCGAATTCAGCTTAGAGGAAGATTTTCATGATGTATTCTACAGTGAATTGAATGACGAAATTCTTTTTGCCATTCAATATGAATTTGGAAATGTACAAGAAAGTCAAGGCTTTTCAGCCGAATTCACAGCTACAATTCGCCAGGGTAGACAGGATGGTCTGAATATAGTAAATGATAATCTTGTACAAGATTTCATTTTACATGGAGGAAATAGGACAGAAGTGTCTTATGTAACCTTCCCAAGCTTTACGGAAGTGACCAAGTATTTACCTGAAGGGTCTGATGTATCCTCCTTCCCTCCTACCTATGGTCAGAGCTCTGGCTTTGCAGGAAATGATGTCATTGTTTTACGCTATGCAGATGTGCTATTAATGCACGCAGAAGCAATCTTAGCAGGCGGAGCACAAACATCAGATGGTAGTGCCATTGAATCCTATATGAAAGTCAGAGAAAGAGCTGGTTTTGATCCGGTAGATGATCGCCCTGCTGCCCTTACCAAAGAAGCATTACTTGTGGAAAGAAGAGTGGAATTGGCATTCGAAAACCAACGCTTCTATGACCTTCTAAGATTTGGAGTAGCTGATGCTATCCTTAGTGCTCATGCAGCCGAGAATGGATATACGGATTACAGTGCAAGAAAATTATTGTTACCTATTCCTGCAAGAGAAATCAACTTGAGCGGTGGCTTGCTAACTCAAAACTCAGGGTATTAAACATCCTTGGGAGGATTATAACGAGGAACGAGTTATAAGCCTCCCGTCAAGCAAAATCTAAATGTCAAAAAATGAAAAATAAATATAAATTTTTGAGCAGGACAACGAAGATGTTCTTATGCTTGTCCATTGCAGTATTTTTTACCAGCTGTCAAGACTTATACGAGTTTGAACTGCCGGAATCAAACTCTATTGAAGATACGCTTTTTCCATTAGCTAATTTTTCTTATGCTTCTACTTTAGAAGATTTCAGAACCATAAAATTCACTAACCTCTCAGCTGAATCTACCAATTTCGTTTGGGACTTTGGTGGAGGAAATACCACGACTGAAACGGATCCTATTTTTACATTTGAGCAAGGAGAAGGTACCTACCCGGTATCACTAACTGCTAGTGATGCAAATGGAATGACCAATACCATAACAGTGGATGTTGAGGTGGTAGAAGGCCCTTTCCAACCGATTATTTTGGAAGCAGGTTTTGAAGACAACTCTTTACCGGATGGCTCTGGTGATGGACGTGACTCTTGGCGCAATAGTACCTTAGGTGGAGTTATTCAGATAACAGGTAGCCCTGTACAATTTGGATCTCAAGGAGCTAAGCTACCCAATGATGAATCTCGTATTGGCTATCAGGAAATTGCTGTTGAAGCCAATACCAATTATGACTTGAGGTTTTGGTATACCATGTTGGATAACTCAGCAGATCCTTTTGTGACTGTTTCAGTTTTAGGGGTAACTGAGTTTGGACCTTTTGAAAGCAGAGAAGCTACTGCGGACGGAACCCTCGCTTCCGTAACTGTAAATGATGTATCTGATCCATCGGCTTATGTTGAACAGAAATTGTCCTTCAATTCAGGTGAAAATAGCGTTGTCGCTATCTATTTCTTTAATGGACCGGTTGAAGCTAGATTAGATAACTTCTCTATTGATATTGGAGCGGAAGGTTCTGTACCTCCTTCAGCAAGTTTTAATACAGAACAAAGTGAAGTTAACTTCCTTGAATATGCTTTCAGCAATACGTCTACTAATGCTACAACTTATGAGTGGGACTTTGGTGATGGAAATACCTCAACAGAGGAAAATCCAACGCATGTATATTCATCTGCGGCTGAATATACCATTACGCTCACAGCAAAGAATGATGTAGGATTGTCAGGAACTTTTAGCAAGAGCATCAATATCCTTGCACCTGTCACCGCTGATTTTACCTATCAGGTAGATCCAGATGATTATCGTACCTATACTTTCATGGATGCATCTGAAGGCGCGGTTATGCAATTATGGGAATTTGGCGATGGCTTCCAGTTTACCGGGATGAACCCTTCTCATACTTATAAGGAAGATGGTGAGTATACTGTTACGATGACAGCCTACAGTGAAACGGGTAATACAGATGTAGCAACAGCAAAATTGGTCATTTCACAAGGATTCATCGTACAAGTTCTCAACGGTACTTTCCAGGAATTTACCAATAATACAAGCGACAATGCAGATGCTTGGGATATGACACCTAATAGTACAGTAGTAGATAATGATGGAAATGAAATCCCGAGTCCTTATAGAGAATTGTGGTACAACTCAGAATTGAACAACTATATCGATGCTACTTATTGTACCAACGAGCAACCTAACTCTACTTCCGATGGTGCTTTCGAAAATGGATCTAATACGAGAGGAGGTAAGTTTAGTGCTAGTTGTCGTCGATTGTATCAAGTGGTTCAGGTACAACAAGGAGTGGAATATACTTTCTCAATTGATACTCGTTCGGAAGTAGAAGGCATCAATACCGAAGTATTTATTCTGAATACTGAGATTACAACAGAGGCAGGTATCGATGCTTCAAAGAGCGATCCTGCAATAGACGGGTACTACGACATAACCAATGACTTTAATGAAGATAAGTCAATGTTTACAACAAGTACTTTCACATTTACAGCTTCTACTAATCAGGTGGTTATTTATGTCAGAGCTTTAAATGCGATAGATAGCAGCAATGAAGTCTTTCTTGATAATGTGAAAATCGTAGAAACAGAATAATAATGGAAAGTCGACTTTTCAATATCAAAAACTACTCAGGCTTTGGAATAAGCCTGGGTGGTTTCGTCTCCCTTTTATTTTTGATAATATTCAATGTCAGTTGTTCAGTGACAGGTGAAGAAACCATTCCTACTCCTGAGCCAGAGGAAGAAGAAGGACCTATTGTTCAGGAAGTGGAAGGAGTCGACTATTTCTTGCCAAATATTGATCTCAATAATTGGAAAGTTACATTACCTATAGGAAATCCTACAGAAGTAGAACCTCCTGAAATATTGGACTACGCTACCAATGAAATGCTTCAGGAGTTTATGTACAATGATTCTACAGATGGCTCTTTGGTCTTTTATACTTATCCGGGAAGCTCTACTCGCAATTCTTCATACTCAAGAACAGAATTAAGAGAACAGATGGTGCCCGGTAGCAATACGACCAATTGGACCTTTGCGCAGGGAGGACGCATGAAAGGTACACTTAAGTTGGATACTATTTCAGTAGATGCCGACAATAAGCCACATCGTACAATCATCATGCAGATACATGGCCGTTTGACCAATACTCAAAGAGACTTAATTGGAGAAGATGATAATAACGCTCCTCCCATGCTTAAAATTTACTGGAATAATGGAAGAGTAAGGGTTAAAACAAAAATATTGAAAGATTTAAATGCTTCTGATAAAGACATTCTATACACTAGTGCATGGGGAGATGACGATGGTTATTTTTTCTCAAAGCGGGTAGATCATAACAAATTCACACTTGAGGTGATCGTTTCTGAAGGTAGAATGGAGATTGTGCTGGATGATGAAGAATCAGTCGTTTATGATGATATTCACATTGAAAAATGGGGCGTTTTCGAAAATTACTTTAAGGCCGGAAACTACCTGGTTACCACTGAAGAAGATGCCTTTTCAAAAGTGAAGTATTACGATCTGGAAGTGAGTCATTAGTAAGGTTAAGATCAGACTTTAAGTTTCATACATTACCAATTTAGGGTGTCAGAGAGCATCGCCTCTCTGACTTTTCCTAGAGCTGCCTAGCGCAGTTGATTTATGCCTTGTACACAAAGCCACACTTTTAAGATAGATCAAACTTGTATTAAAAAAAAAGTAGTGAAGAAACATTATAAAATACCATTCATCTTGTTTTTGCTTTTAGTGATGGCATTTGTAATACATGCTCAGAATCATCCCAACTTGATTTTGACTCAACAAGATGTAAACCTTATACGAAAATCAGTGGATGCAGCACCTCTGTTTGAGCAGGTGCTAAAACAAACCCAAAGTGAAGTAGATCAGGAAATTGAACTGGGTATCTTAGTCCCAATGCCAAAGGATATGGCGGGTGGATACACCCATGAAAGACACAAAAGAAACTTTTTTATCCTTCAAAAAGCAGGTAACCTCTATCAAATTACCGGTGAAGAAAAATATGCAGTATATATCCGTGATGTATTTTTGGCCTATGCTGAAATCTATCCTAAACTAGAGCTTCATCCCACCAATCGATCATATGCCACTGGTAAGATATTTTGGCAATGTCTCAATGATGCCAATTGGCTGGTCTACTGTAGTCAGGCTTACGATTGTATTTATAATTTTTTATCTGCTGACGAACGCAAATTATTGGAAACTCAGCTATTCCGTCCTTTTGCGGATTTTATCTCCAAAGAAAACCCCAAGTTTTTTAATCGCATACACAACCACAGTACCTGGGCTAATGCTGCTGTAGGTATGATGGGCTTGGCGATGAATGATGAAGAACTGATTCAACGTGCTTTGTATGGATTAAAAGAAGATGGCCTAGACAACGCTATGATGGATAATGACGGAGGATTCATAAAGATAGATGGAGTCAAGCAAGCCGGTTTTTTGGCACAGTTGGACTTTTCATTTTCTCCGGATGGCTATTTTACAGAAGGTCCTTACTATTTGAGATATGCCATGACTCCTTTCCTACTGTTCTCAAAAGCTTTAGCCAATAATAGACCAGATTTAGAAATTTATGCCTATCGCGATAGTATATTACGAAAAGCGGTTTACTCACTTCTCTACCAAACTGATGCACAAGGGCAATTCTTTCCCATCAATGATGCCCAAAAAGGGATGTCATGGCGAGCCAGAGAAGTGGTCGCTGCAGTAGATATTGCTTATGAAGAATTTGGGAAGGATCCTACTTTATTAGCTATTGCTGAAAAACAAGCTCGTGTCTTGCTAGATGGGACAGGCTACAAGGTAGCAAGAGATATCGCCAAGCAAATGACTCGGCCTTTCAAACAAAAGCCTATTGCCTATAGAGATGGAGCGGATGGCTCTAAAGGTGGAGTTGGTATCCTTAGAATGAACGAAGAAGAGGAGCTTTGTGCGGTATTCAAATATTCAGCTCACGGCATGGGACATGGACATTTTGATAAACTTTCCTACTCTTTTTATGATGGATTAGGTGAAATTATACAGGATTATGGTGCTGCTCGTTGGGTCAATATTGATCAGAAAGGAGGAGGCCGTTATCTACCTGAAAACAAGACTTTTGCAAAGCAGAGTATTGCCCACAATACCTTAGTGCTCAATGAGCAGTCTCATTACGAGGGAAGTGTGAAATTGGGGGAAGCCAATCATCCTGATTTGTACTTTTTTGATGCAAGTAATCCTGCTGTTCAGGTGATCAGTGCTAAGGAGGTACATGCTTATCCCGGTACAGAAATCCACCGTACCCTCTTACTCATCAAGGATGAAAATTTGACAAAGCCTCTGCTCATAGATATTTTTAGAGCGAATGCTGAACAACAAAATCAATATGATCTACCTATTTGGTTTCAGGGACATCTATTGCAGACTAATTTTAAGTATGAAGCAGAATTGAATGCTTTAAAACCTTTGGGTAAATCTTACGGCTATCAACACATTTGGAAGGAAGCACAAGGAAAACCAGCATCCAATAATGCAAGTTTAACCTGGTTCAACAATGGCAAATTCTTTACGATGACTTCCTATGTATCTGAAGATGATGACTTGATTTTAGGTAGAGCAGGAGCTAATGATCCGGAATTTAACCTTCGCCACGATCCTTGTTTCATTCTGCGTAAAAATCAGACTGCGGATGCCGTATTTATTTCAGTCATTCAATCACATGGTACCTACAATCCGGTTTCAGAAATTCCTTTGAGTCCCTTTAGTAGTATTGAATCAATCGACTTGATTCATGATGGCCGCGACTATACCATTTTTAGCATAAAAAATAAAGGCAATATCAAATGGACCATTATGTTGTCCAATAAAGATGCCAATGGCATGAGTGAGCATGAGGTGAAAAGCAATGGCACTACTTACAAATGGAAAGGTGTGATAAATATTAAAAAAAGATAACATGAGTAAAGTACAAACTAGTAAAGAGTTTTTCTTCCAGGAAGAAATGGAGTGGGAACAAGTTGATCCCTTATTGCGTCGTCAGATTCATGGCTATGATGATAAGATCATGTTGGTCATTGCAGATTTCAAAGCAGGCGGTGTTGGTCAAATGCACAATCATCCACATTCTCAGGTTACTTATGTAGACAGTGGTGAATTTGAAATGACTATTGGATCAGAAGTAAAAACCATTAAAGCAGGAGATTCTTATTACATCCCTCCAATGGTAATGCATGGATGTACCTGTATCAAAGCCGGAAAACTAATCGATGTCTTTAGTCCACATAGGGAAGATTTCCTTCAATAGGGCTGAATTGAATAAGGTCTTGCTGAAGTGAGGGAATTGCATGACACAGTTTCTGCAATCATCCCATCTTGAATTACATAAATTATAGACAGATGAAAAAATTAAAAGGTTTAAGGTGGTGGATAATAGGTTTAATAGCCTTAGCGACTGTTATTAATTACATCGACAGACAATCGCTGAGTGTGTTATGGCCAGATATCGCTGTTGACCTTTATCCAGATAACACAGATGACGAACGCAAGGAAATCTATGCCTATATATCCATTGTATTTGTTTTTTCTTATGCTTTTGGACAGGCGATTTTTGGTAAAATATTTGACTGGATAGGAACAAGGTTAGGCTTTGTGCTCTCCATTGGAGTTTGGTCTATCGCAACCGCTATGCATGCTTTGGCTAAAGGCTTATTGAGCTTTAGTATTTTCCGCGGGATTTTAGGGGTAGCGGAAGCAGGCAACTGGCCGGGTGCCACCAAAGCCAATGCAGAATGGTTCCCAACGAAAGAAAGGGCCTTTGCTCAGGGTTTGTTTAATTCCGGAGCTGCGATTGGTGGCATTATTTCTATTCCCTTGATTGCATTTTTGACGATCTATTTTAGCTGGCAATATATATTTATCCTGGTAGGTTTAGCAGGCTTGTTATGGCTGATTCCCTGGTTGATATTGGTCAAATCACCTCCTAAGTCACATCCGTGGATAACAGAAGAAGAGCGTACCTATATTTTAAGTGGACAGCAAAATCAGGATGTAGACCAAGATGGAAGCTTTGATGAAGGATACAATCCTTCTACCATGAAGATGCTTTCTCATAAAGAAAGCTGGGGGGTTATCATCGCTTCAGCTGTGATAGATCCTATTTGGTGGTTGTTCGTCTTTTGGATTCCAATATATCTGTCTGAAGTATACAGTATGGATGTAAAGACAATAGGTATTTATGGCTGGGTTCCTTATGTAGGAGCAATGGTTGGAGCTTGGTTTGGTGGCTTATTGGCACAAAACCGCATCAAAAATGGCTGGACGATCAACAGAACAAGAAAGTTTGTAATTACTCTTGGGTGTTTGATCATGCTTCCTTCCCTACTGGTAATGGCCAATCCGGGTGGTCCGGTGACGGCTGTTTTGATCATGGCTGTCATTTTATTTGGTTTCCAAACGGCTATTGGAAATGTGCAAACCTTACCGAGCGATCTATTTGGTGGTAAAACAGTAGGAACTTTAGCTGGCTTTTCAGGCATGGCTGCAAAACTAGGAGCTGCCGGACTGACCTATTTGGTTCCATGGCTTACCGCTGGAGGGAATTATACACCCGCTTTTGTAATTGGAGCGGCCTTAGCAGTAATTGCCATGGCCAGTATATGGATTTTATGTCCAAAAATTGAACCTCTAAAACCCATATAGAGGTACGAAATCTATTGCAATAACAAAACTTAAAACTTATAAAAAACAAAGGATAATGAACAATAATAAAGTAGCTATTATAACCGGAGCAACAGGTGGTATTGGCTTCGAAGTAGCAAAGAGATTAGGGAAAGATGGATTTACAGTGGTGCTCAATGGTATACAGGACGATCATGGTGCAAAAAGAGTGGAAGAACTTAAAGCAGAAGGGATTGATGCAGAATACTGTGGTTTTGATGTTACAAAAGAAGAAATGGTGACAACCAATATCACCCAAATAGGCGAAAAGTATGGTAGAATAGATGTGCTGGTAAACAATGCAGGTGGATTAGGTGGAAGATCTCGTTTTGAAGAGATGTCAACGGAGTTTTACAGATTCGTTATGGCATTGAATCTAGATTCTGTGTTCTTTGCTTCAAGAGCTGCTATTCCTTTTCTTAAAAAAGGAGATCATCCTACGATAATCAACTATACTTCAAATGCTGCGTGGAATGCGGGAGGGCCTGGCGCTGGTATTTACGGTACCTCTAAAGCCGGAGTGCATGCGATTACAAGAGCATTGGCAAAAGATTTAGCCGAATATGGCATCAGAGTAAATGCGGTCTCCCCTGGTACAATCGATACACCATTTCATAAGCAGATTAAATCTACTAAGCCGGAAGTTTTTGCCTCCTGGGCCAACAATATTATGCTGGGCAGATTGGGGCAGCCGGAAGATGTTGCGGGTGTTGTAGCATTTTTAGCTAGCAGCGATGCTTCTTTCATTACTGCTGAAACTATCCAGGTAGGTGGCGGTCAAGCACTGGGAATTTAAACGTAATGTTTTTTTCTTAAGAATAGACGAAGGAATAAGTATTGTGTTATCAAAATGAATTGTTTTCGTTGTCTCTCGTCTTTAGTCTATAGTTTGGAGTGATTTTCACCAAGACCATAGACTAAAGACCATAGACAATCACTTAATATAACGTACCTTAAACGAAAGTCATGAGTAAACTTCAAGGAAAAGTTGCAGTTGTAACCGGAGGTTCAAGAGACATTGGAAGAGCAATAGCTATTGGTTTGGCAAAAGAAGGAGCTAAAGTTGTAGTGAATTATCTTAACTCTGAAGCTGGAGCCAATGAAACGGTCAATGAGATAAAATCTTTTGGGGGTGAAGCTGTTGCTGTGAAGGCGGATGTGTCCAATTTAGGCGACATCAAAAACTTAAAGGCTAAAACCGTTGAGGCTTTTGGCGATCAAGTTGATATCCTTGTAAACAATGCAGGCGGACTTTTTGCACGCAAGACTTTACAAGAATTGGATGAGTCGTTTTACGACTTAGTCATGAATGTCAATTTCAAATCCACTGTTTTTGTGATGCAGGCATTTGAGCCTTTAATGGGTGAAGGCGCATCCATCATCAACCTATCTTCACAGGCAGCCAGAGATGGTGGTGGTGGCGGTTCGTCATTATATGCATCTAGTAAGGGAGCAGTAACCACTTTTACCAGAGGCATGGCAAAAGAGCTCGGACCTAAAGGGATAAGAGTAAATGCAATTTGCCCAGGCTTAATCGCTACGAAGTTTCATGATGATTTTACTAAAGATGAAATCCGAAAAATGGTGGCAGGCAAAACCCCTTTGAGAAGAGAAGGAGGTGCCGAGGAAGTGGCGGACTTAGTAGTCTATTTAGCTACTGACAACAGTTCGTTCATCAACGGTGCTAATTTCGACATCAATGGCGGCTTAGCCTTTTCATAGACAACTTAACGAAAAACCATATTTTAAAAATGAAAAAAGTAGTCACTTTCGGCGAAATCATGCTTCGCCTGACTCCTCCTGGCTTCAAGCGATTTTCTCAAGCCAGTCACTTTGATGTCATTTATGGTGGTGGAGAGAGCAATGTAGCAGTCTCTCTAGCCAATTACGGCCTACCCACTGAATTCGTATCTCGCATTCCTACCACAGACATTGGAGAATGTGCCCTAATGGAATTGCGCAAACGCAATGTAGGTACTCGACATATTGTTCGTGGTGGTGAACGCCTGGGCATTTATTTCCTGGAAATTGGTGCAGTAAGTAGAGGTAGTAAAGTAGTGTACGATCGTACCCACTCAGGTATGGCTACCATCGAAAAAGGAATGGTAGACTGGGAAAAAGCATTAGAAGGTGCCGATTGGTTCCACTGGACAGGCATTACTCCTGCACTTTCACAAGGAGCCGCTGATGCTTGTCTGGAAGCCATTCAGACAGCCAATAGAATGGGAGTCACAGTTTCTACAGACTTAAACTATCGAAAGAAGCTTTGGAAATACGGTAAGGAGCCGGGTGAAATCATGCCTGCTTTGGTAGAGGGTTGTGACATTATCCTGGGCAATGAAGAAGATGCTGAAAAACACTTCGGCTTACATCCAGAGCATGTTGATGTTACTCAGGGTGGATCAGTAGAAGGCAAAGCTTATCTCTCCGTTTTGAAACAACTAATGGAACGCTTTCCACGGGCTAAAAAAGTAATCACTACCCTTAGAGGTTCGATTAGTGCTTCGCACAATTCATGGTCGGGCGTTTTGTATGACGGAGAAAAACTCTATGAAGCTCCAACATATCAGATTACTCATATTGTAGATCGCGTAGGTGGAGGAGATAGCTTCATGGCAGGGCTGATCTATGGTTTATTAACTTATGGCGAGGATACTCAAAAAGCACTGAACTTTGCTGTAGCTGCAAGTTGCCTAAAGCATACCATCTATGGTGATGCCAATCAGGTGACAGTAGCTGAAGTGGAGAAGTTGATGAGTGGCGATGCGAGCGGACGAGTAAGCCGCTAGTTGGTTTATAGGTGTATGAGATTATAAGGTTAATCTTCTAACCTTATAATCTCATACACTCATAAACTGTCAACGAATATTGATTGAAAGCAATCTTACTTTCAAAATCAAATAAACTAAGTACTCGAGCAATATTAGATTGCTTTTTTTGATCGAGGGAATTTTTTAGCTGGTCAAGGCGCAAAAAGCGCGCATAGCTAGTTTTCTGTAAGCTTTTTGTAACGAAGAACAGCCCAAAAAGATGACATCATAAAATAATAGTTATTTTTGTCCAACCACTTATAAAAAGTAGCATTTCAAAAAATGGCAGTATTTACAAGAATTCAGGTGGTGAATAAAATGGCAGAACAAGGTATGGTTCCACTATTTTATCATCCGGATATAGAAACCTGTAAGCAGGTAGTGAAAGCGTGCTACAATGGTGGTGCCAGATTGTTAGAATTTACCAACAGAGGAGATTTTGCACATGAAGTTTTTGCAGAACTCAATAAGTATTGCAGGCAAGAACTTCCGGAAATGATCCTTGGTGTAGGCTCGGTAGTAGACACTGGTACAGCTTCTATGTATTTGCAATTGGGAACCAATTTTATTGTTTCTGCGGCTTTAAAAGAAGATGTAGCAAAAGTTTGTAACCGAAGAAAAGTGCTATACAGCCCTGGTTGTGGCTCTTTGACAGAGATTGGAAAAGCAGAAGAGTTGGGTTGTGAAGTAGTAAAGCTTTTTCCGGGAAGTGTTTATGGTCCAGGTTTTATTAAGGCGATAAAAGGGCCTAGTCCATGGACTTCTATTATGCCGACCGGAGGCGTGGCTCCCACTAAGGAGAATCTGAAAAAGTGGCTGGATGCTGGTGCTTTTTGTGTGGGTATGGGATCGAAGTTGATGTTGAAAGATAAGAATGGTGATTTTGACCTAAATGGGATCGAACAATTGACCAAAGAAGCCTTACAGCTTATAAAAGAGATTCGAGCGTAATAATGATCTAATCTATGTCGAAAAATGTAAATTAGTCGATAGGTTTTTCATACGCTTAAGAGTATGTTTAAAATTTATCGTGTACTGAAGATCAATGCTTTGTGGTTCTAGCAAAATATTTTCGAAGGCGTTTAGCGAGCTAAGCAACTGAGTAAATATAAAGCTAGGTTCATAAAACATTGGTTTTCAGAAGTTAGAAATTTGAACATACTCTAAGTCATCACTTTGAAAATCAATAAGCCCATACCATTTAAAATTCCCAAATCTGATAATCATGCCTTGTGGGTACAGGTCGATGATGGATCATATTTTTATCCACAACTGCATTATCACCCGGAGTTTCAACTTACGGCCATCGTAAAAGGAGAAGGCATTTTTTATGCCGGAAACAATATGACTTCCTTTGAGGAAGGAGATGTTTTGATCACTGGGCCGAATATTCCGCATTTACTCAAAAACTCAGAGCTCTATTGGGGCGAAGAGTCCCCCGGAGTAAAAGGAGTCCTTCTTTTTTTTGATGAATATTCCTTCGGCAATCAGTTTTTTGACCTCAAAGAAATGCGTCAGCTAAAGGCTTTCCTGAAGGACTGTAATCGCGTTTTTAAAGCTGAGGGAGAATTTAAAAAACAAATATTCCAAAAAATCATTACCTGTACCACGCTTAAAAATGAAACACTAGTCATCAATTTTCTGGAAATACTCTCCTTACTGAATAAATCAGATAAATACTTCCTCAATAATGAACAGTATAGATTGATACTCAACGAAAATGAAGGAGACCGACTAAACAAAGTTTTGGAATATACTTTTCAAAATTATGCTCAAGACATAATGATAGAAGATGTTGCTAAAATTGCTTTTTTAAGCCGCTCCCAGTTCAGCTACTTTTTCAAACTGCATACCGGAAAGACCTACATTCAATTTTTGAATGACCTGAGGATAGAAAATGCCTGCATTCTACTCAAAAATACCAAGCACACCATCGAGCAAATCTGCTATGAAGTAGGCTTTAAAAATGTATCGAATTTTGTAAGACAGTTTAAAAAGTCGAAAGCTTGTACGCCATCGGTGTATCGAAAATCTTGGATCAATTTTTAAATGGAGTTTAGAGGTTTAGTTAATGCACACTTAGGCCTACGGCCTCGTACAAGGAATAATTTCACTTCACCGAAGGTGTAAGTGCGTAAACCCTAAACACCTAAACCTCTAAACATAAATTATTTAAACCGATCTATCCCAAAAGGAGCAATATCCATCATTGGTTTTTGATCCATAAGCAGCTCGCTCAATATTTTTCCCGTAACGGCCCCCAAGCTCAAACCCATCATGCCATGTCCGGTTCCAACGAAAAGATTTGAAAATTCAGCAGCCCTTCCAATGTAAGGCAGGCCATCCGGAGAGCAAGGACGATAGCCTTTCCAGATATTGGTGGATTCATCAAAAGTAATGGGCAGGTTGTTGTAATACTTGGGAATGCTTTCTACTATTCCTTGTACACGCTTGCGGTTAATGCGATTAGACCAACCACTTAATTCCAGGGTGCCGCCGATTCTTAAACCATCTCCCATGGGGGTAAGGGCTACTTTTGCTTCAGTCAGGATGGTTGGAATTTTAAGTGTTTGTGTTGTATTTTCAGTAGTAATGCTATATCCTTTTCCATCCTGCAAATGCAAGTTGAGCCCTACTTTTTTTAACAAATGTCCAGTCCAGCTACCAGCGGTAAGGATGAGCTTTTCAACAGGGTAAACATTGCCTCTCTCATCTAGCAAAGCCTCTATTTTAGAGCCTTTTACTTTAAAATCAATAATTGAAATTGCTGTCTTGAATTGCACGCCTTGTTTTTGTAAGTACCTTAAGAGTTGCTTCATGAGTTGGTTAGGACTGAGGTGTGCATCACCTGGAAAATAGACTCCTCCTAATACGTTGAGTTCTAAATTGGGTTCTAAGGTATTTAAGCCTTTTTGATCGTATAGCTCAGCTCGAATGCCTAATTTACCTGCCTGTCTGGCTAGCTGTTCTTCGGCTTTTGCTTGCTTGGCAGTTTTATAGAGCATCAATAAGCCTTTTTCTTCATAACCAAAATCCATGGCTTCTTCCTGAGCTATTTCTCGATACAGTTCTTTGCTTTTTTCATTCAAAGCATAGAGTAAAGGCATTGCTTGATTGACCTTTTTGGGAGTAGCAGAGTGATAAAAATGCCACAACCATTGAATTAAAGCTGCATTCAATCTGGGTTTGATATAAAAAGGACTTTTGTTGTTTAAGAGCCATTTTAAACCCTTAGTAATTATTTCAGGAGTCGCCATTGGCACAAAATGACTAGGTACGATCATTCCTGCATTGCCAAAAGAAGTGCCATCTGATAAATCTCCTTTATCAAAGACAGTGACCTCCCAACCCTCTTTTTTTAGGTAAAACGCAGTACAAAGTCCAATGATGCCTCCTCCTACTATATGTATTTGTGTATTTTTCATATTACTTGAAATCCATACGCATAAGGGTCGTCCTCATCGTCTATGATGATGTGGTTGTGACCAGTGATTTTTGCCCAGCCTTCTATACTTGGAATAATGGCTAAATAATTTCCTACGGTAGTTGTTGCTTCTATTCTGCCTATAAAACGAGAGCCGATATAACTTTCATGAACAAATTGATCTCCAACTTTTAATTCACCCTTGCTGTATAATTGGGCCATACGAGCAGAGGTACCGGTCCCACAAGGTGAACGATCAATGGCTTTATCTCCATAAAAGACCGCATTTCGGGCATCAGAGCTTGAAGAAAGTGGTTCGCCCGTCCACAATAAATGAGATTATCCCTTGATGTTGTATTCAGTAGGATGCTGAAATTTATATTTTTCATTCAGATCTTCACGATTCATCCTTCTCCAACG
>JBCBCD010000018.1:0-19559 GCA_038530915.1 Bacteroidota bacterium | reverse complement strand
TTAATGATTTCATTGCTCAATTACATCAATTTGGCAACTGCCAGAGCTGTTACCCGTGCTAAAGAAGTAGGCGTTCGAAAGGTTCTGGGGTCAACGAATGGAAGTATTATGTCTCAGTTCATTGTTGAGTCAGTTCTATTTACTGTAGGTAGTGGCGCCTTGGCTGTATTTTTGGTTTTTTTGTTGATGCCTCAATTAAATCAACTTTTCCAAATAGAATTATCCTTGGTATCTCTGAATCTAGTTGATTGGATAATTTATGGTGCTTCTTTAATTTTCATGGGAGCAATAGCAGGAGTATTACCTGCTTACGCAATGTCAAAACTGCCAAGTATTACTCAGTCCAGTAACAATGACAAGCCAGCAGCCAGCCAGTGGTCAATCACTCGTAAACTATTTGTTGGAATACAATATGCTGTAGCCTTGGCATTTTTAGCAGCAACACTGGTCGTATTCATGCAATATCAGTATTTAAAGAATTATGACTTGGGCTTCAATCCGAAGCAGTTGATCAATATTTCCATAGAAGACCGCAACCTTCAGGCAAAGATTGATCTTATAAAAAGTGAAATCAAGAACATACCTGGTGTTGATGGTGCAGCAGCTACTGGAGAAAATTTACCCAGTGATCTAAATAATACCTGGAACTTTACATGGCAAGAAGCTGAACCTGATTTGGCCGCAGGTATAGATGTAATAGGAGTAGATTTTGATTATTTTGAATTATTAGACATCCCATTTGTCGAAGGGGAAAACTTTAGAAAATCTTATGAAGTTGATTCTGCCAATAGCGTAATTTTAAATGAAGAGGCACTTACATTCATGAGTAAAGAAAGCATGCTCAATGAACAAGTGAATATAGATGGCCGAAATAGAACAGTTGTAGGAGTCATCAAGAACTACCATAATATCTCTTTACATTCTGAAATGCAACCATATGCTTATTTCATTTTTGACAAAGGACTTAGGGTGAGTACCGATAATATCCTTATAAAAGTTGAAACGGCTCAAGTGGGACAAGTGATTAGTACTTTGGAAAAAGTATGGAACTCATTTTCTTCTGATCCTTTACCTTATCAATTTGTAGACGAAGCCTTTGCCAATGCTTATGCATCGGAGAGAAGGTTTAGTTCACTAATAGGTTCTTTTTCAATATTGGCTGTATTTATTTCCATCATTGGATTATTTGGTCTAATCAGTTTCATCGTGCAGCTGAAGCTAAAAGAAATCGGTATTCGAAGAGTGTTAGGAGCTGGAAGATTTAGTTTACTGAAATTATTGAGTAAAGATTTCTTGATCGTCTTTGGGATAGCAAGTCTACTGGCTTTGCCTTTCACCTATTATTTTCTGAAGAATTGGTTGAGTAACTATGCCTATCATATCTCTTTGAATCCTTGGATTATGATGCCCGCAGTTGTTATGTGTTTAGCTATTTCTTTGTTGGTCATCTTCTATAATCTGGAAAGAACAACGAGACTGAATCCCTCAGAAGTGATTAGACGTGAATAGTTGTTGGTTGTTGGTCTTTAGTCTTGCATGAGGTGATTAAAAAACCAACAACCAGCAACATATTATGATTATATTTCCATCTAAAGTAATTAGATAGAATTATGATCCACTTCAACCTAAAAAAAATAGCTCTACTTCTCTTGCTAGTTTCTTTCCTTGGTTGCCATTCTACTGAAACCTCCCACTTCGATACCTTTCTAAATGCCAACTCAAACCATGAATTCAGTCTGTTGATAACAAATGCACTAGTCTATGATGGGAGTGGTTCTGAAGCTATTGAAGCTGATGTACTACTTAGGGGAAACGAAATAGCTTTTGTAGGGCTAGTAGACACTTCTTTAATTATTATAGAAAAAGTCATTGACGCACAAGGGAAAGTCCTTAGTCCTGGCTTCATCGATGCCCATGCTCATGGGAATCCATTTAGAACCCCTGAATTTAAAAACTTCTTAGCCATGGGCGTGACCAGCATCTGTTTGGGACAAGATGGCTCTAGTCCGGCAAGAGATATTGTAAGTTGGATTAATCAAGTAGATAGTATTGATATTGCACTGAATATTATTCCTTTTGTAGGACATGGCACCATCAGAATGGCAAGCGGCACTAAATATCAACTGGAACCATCAGCAATACAATTGGATGCTATGACCGATATGCTCCAAGAAGCTTTTGATGTAGGCTGTTTTGGGATGAGCACAGGTTTAGAATATACCCCTGGAGTGTATGCTCAAGCAGAAGAAATGGCAGCCCTGGCAAAAGTGGTCGGTAAAAATGATGGTATCATTATGAGTCATATTCGCAACGAAGATGACGATGCAGTAGAAGAATCCCTGCTGGAATTATTGGCTCAAGGCGATTTCTGCAATGTGCATGCGGCTCACTTGAAAGTGGTGTATGGGAAAGGAGCAGAAAGGGCTGATCAAATTTTGGAATTGCTATTTAACAGAGAAAGTGATTATAATATTACCGCAGATGTGTATCCTTACACGGCTAGTTACACAGGCATTAGCATCGTTTTCCCGGCCTGGTCAAAACCACCCAATGATTACGAAGCTGTAAAGACAAATAAAAAAGAAGAACTCCTTGAGTTTTTAAGAAATAAAATCCAACAAAGGAATGGTCCAGAAGCTACTTTATTCGGAACAGCAAGATATGCAGGCCTGACTTTGGCTCAACTAAGCAAAGCACAAGGAAGACCTTATGAAGAAATCTTAATGGACATAGGACCAGGTGGAGCCTCCGGTGCTTATTTCATTATGAATGAGCCACTTCAGGAAAAGCTGTACCAACATCCCAAGGTGATGCTTAGCTCTGATGGAAGTCCTACCATGAGACATCCCAGAGGATACGGAAGTTTTGCAAAAGCCATAGAAGAATATGTCTTTCAAGATAGCTTATATACATTAGCTGAAGCCATTCATAAAATGACAGGCCTTACTGCTCAAACGCTAGGAATAACAGATAGAGGATTGATAAAAGCCGGCTATAAAGCTGATTTATTGATTTTTGACCCCCTAGAAATTAAGGCCAATGCCACCTATCCGGAACCTCACCAATTGGCAAGTGGTTTCGATTGTGTCATTGTTAATGGTATACTTTCGAAGGAGAAGAATGTCTTTTTGTCGAAAAATGCAGGCGAAGTTCTTAAAAAGCTGACAATTCAATGACAGTATCGCTAAATTGAAGGAAACAAACAAAATCTTAGCGATGAATAAAGTAATCAAAACTAGTGGGTGGATTCTCTTTGGCTTTCTCAGCATAGGTGTAAGCTTATATCCATTATACTACTGGTTGGCAGATGGAATAGTAGGCTTGCTCAATTCTAAATCAGCAGAATTGCTGTCAGATACCATTTGGAACCTAGGATTTTATGGCCATATCACCTTTGGAGGAATTGCATTGGCAGTAGGTTGGCTGCAATTCAGCAAACGTTTGAGACAAAGGAATATTAAGTTACACAGGAACCTTGGCTTGGTATATCTCATTGGTGTACTTATAGGTGGGACTTGTGGCATATACATTGGCTTCCATGCGACAGGTGGTTTAATTACAGCTACCGGATTCATCCTTTTGGGAATGATCTGGTTGTCATCTACTATCAGTGCTTATGGTGCGATCATTAAAAACAATATTTTATTGCATCGCAACATGATGATCATTAGCTATGCAGCTTGTTTTGCAGCGGTCACCCTTAGGCTGTGGTTGCCTTTTTTAACTATTACATTAGGTGGATTTGATGCGGCATATAAAATAGTAGCCTGGTTGTGCTGGGTACCAAATATGTTTGTAGCCTTTTTGATCATCAGAAGAAATCAAGCTAGTATTCGCAGAAATAATCTTGTTATTACCTAACCCAAGATCTATTATGAAGAAAATCTCGTCGCTATTATTTTTTGTTCTAATCACTGCCAGTTGTCAGCTTCAAAATACTACTTATAAAACGGCTACCAATATCCAGTATTATCCGGGAAAGACCGCTAATACTAACGATTACATCAAAGAACGATGTGTGCTGGATATCTACTATCCCACAAATAAGAAAGACTTCCCGACCATCGTATGGTTTCATGGTGGTGGTTTATCTGGTGGAGAAAAAGAAATGCCGGAAAGATTAAAAAATCAAGGTATGGCAATTGTTGGTGTGAACTACCGATTGCATCCCAGAGTTAAAGCACCAACTTACATCGAGGATGCTGCTGCAGCTGTCGCATGGGTATTTAAACACATAGAACAATATGGTGGGGATGCAACCCAAATCTATTTAACGGGTCATTCTGCCGGAGGGTATTTGGTAAGTATGATAGGACTGGATGAAAAATGGTTAAAAGTACATGATGTCAATGCCAATGACATAGCGGGACTGATACCATTAAGTGGGCACACTATTACTCACTTTACGGTCAGAGCGGAAAGAGGAATAAAAGGGACACAACCAATAGTCGATGAATTGGCCCCTCTTTATCATGTCAGAAAAGATGCTCCTCCTTTATTATTAATCACCGGAGATAGAGAATTGGAATTGCTGGGCAGGTATGAAGAAAATGCTTACATGATGCGAATGATGAAAGAAGCAGGCCACAAAGATACCAGGATCATGGAGCTCGATGGTTATGATCATGGAATGGTAGAACCCGCTTTACCACTGATCATTAAAGAGGTTCAAAGATTACAAAAAAAGTAGTTGTCCAAAAAAGGTTTATGAGCTTGGGTACAATCCACTTTTCTAAACCTCTAAACTCAAAAAATGCTTCGATTTATCCGGAAATTGCGAAATAATGCTGTTATGGAATCAAATGGAAACGCTTACTTTAAGTATGCCATTGGCGAAATTATCCTGGTCGTTGTTGGTATCCTCATAGCTCTTCAGATCAACAATTGGAATGAATATCGCAAAGACAGAGATTTTGAACACTATATTTTAAAAGAAATGGTCAATAACTTGCGTACTGATCGTTCTCTTATAGATGGCATCCTTGTGCAAAGGCGACTCACTCAAAAGGCATTGGAGAACATGAATCGTTATATTCATAATGAAACCATACCAATAGATACACTGGAAAGAGATTTATTGGAACTCATTACTTTTGAGCGCTACTTTCCCATCAAAACAGCATATGAAGTTTCGAAATCCAACCAAATGCAAATCACCAATGAAGAACTTCGCTCCACCCTCGCAACCTTTTATGAGACGGATATAATGATCTTACAAAGTGCGCTTAAAGATCTAGAGCGAGCTTTTTTAAGTGACTTTAAACCATTCGCCAGAGATTTCTTACTCAGTTTTTCCTATAAAAAAAAGCTGGATTTCAAAAGCTATCCCGATCCACAATTGACGGAAGCTGTGCGCCAAATCTTATTGACTTATACCGGAAACCATTCATCCACTGTACATTACATTGAATCTTTCAGGGAACGTAGTATAAAAGTTGAAGAAGAAGTACTAGAAGAACTAAAAAGGTTTGAGTAATGGAGCTGTCTCAAAAGCCCTTCGTACTTTTTCGCCAGCAAATAAGATGTTGTTTGAGCCCACTTCACCCTAAAAAGCAGAGCTTTTAGGGTGAAGTGGGCTCAAACAAAACTTTCTTGTGTGCCTCAGAACGAGTAACTAGTTATGAGACACCCTCACTATTTTTTATCAAGTACCAACTCAACTCTCCTATTCTTAGCTCTCCCTTTTTCTGTTTGGTTAGTAGCAATAGGAGCTACCGGACCAACTCCAACAGCTTGCAGATTAACCGTATTGATTTGATATTTTTCTGAGAGCTCTTTTAATAAAGATTCTGCTCTTTGTGTAGATAGTGTTAAGTTGGTTGTATAATCCCCTATATTATCTGTATGTCCAACTACAAAAAACTTTTTGTCTGCATTATTTTTTAAATAATCTGCCATGACTTGTAAGGTCTCAGTTGATTCAGCCTTAATAGTAGCTTTTGCAAAGTCAAAAAAGATACCATAAAAAACCTTCTTGCCGGTTTCTTCCACACTCTTTTCAATATCTGCTACAGAAACTTTATCCAAAGACATTTCCTCTGCTTCTACGACATGTAATTCATACATCATCTGATTTTTCTCTTCTCTAAAATAAAGAGCTGCGTAATAAGTCTGGCCTTGTGCATCAAATTGCCATGCCTGGTAAGCATGTTTACCAAAACGCATATTCCAGTTTAGGGTTACTTCATCGGCAGAAATAGCTACAATATCTGAGGCACCCTTGCCACAATCTTCACCTTGACAACTGTACAACAATTGAGCATTTTTAGCACCTATTGCCTGTTCATAATTTTTAAATACTTGATACAAAGATGGTCTAGGTAATTCAACTTTCTGATAGTTAATCTTAACGATTCTCCCTTCCATGGATTTTTTTTCTTTTGAGCTCACAAACAAGTCGTATTTATCAAAATCCACTTCTTGATATTTTGCAATAAAGAAACCTTCATAGCGAGAAATTAAAGGATGGTCTTTGCTACCATTTTCATCTTGACGCTGAGCATTAGAAAAAATTGGAATTGATAATAAAAAAGTAATCAATAGAATTTTACTCTTCAAGTAATACATAGACAATTAGTTTTTGGGTGAAATACATAAATAAGTTACATACTAATGTCGAAAATTAAATTAATTTAAAACACTGAAAATTGTCAAAATGAAAATTTAGTATGCATGAAAAAACTATTGCTCATATTACTCATTGTAGGTCAGCAACTAAGTGCTCAACTGCCTACCTTTACTAACCCTATCCTTCCAGGAGGATTTCCCGATCCTTCTATCTGTAGAGTGGGTGATACATTCTATATGGTCAATTCTACTTTTGAGTATTTTCCAGGCTTGCCCATTCACAAGAGTACAGACTTGGTAAATTGGGAATTGATTGGGTATGGCCTACATCGTGCTGATCAATGCACCGGTGCTGTCAATCTGGTGGATGTACAATCAGATGGAGGCATACATGCCCCTACTATTAGATACCATGATGGACTGTTTTACATCATTACTACTAACGTTTATTATCATGAAGCGACACAAACTACAGACTTTGTCAACTTTATTGTTACCGCTGAAGATCCAGCCGGGCAGTGGTCAGAACCTCATGTCCTGGAGGGTGCACCAGGTATTGATCCAGATATCTTTTTCGATGTAGACGGGAAAGTATGGTATGTAGGTACTCATTCGCCAGAGAATCCAACTTTCCCAGGAGAGGGAGAGATTTGGTTGGAAGAAATAGACTTGGAAAAATGGGAACTCAAAGGAGAAAGACATTTCTTATGGCGTGGTGCTTGTGGTGGTGTATGGGTAGAAGGGCCGCATATGTATAGAAAAGATGGTCGTTATTATTTGATGGTCGCAGAAGGTGGCACCAGTTATAACCATGCAGTGATGATAGCGGTAAGTGATGAAATAACAGGCCCTTATGTTTCTAATGAACGCAATCCCATATTGACTACCCGAAATTTATCTTATGACAATTGGGTGGTCAGCACAGGACATGCTGATTTGATTGAGTTAGCGGATGGCCGTTGGTACATGGTTGCCTTAGGTATTAGAGGAGATGAAAACAGGGGCTCGAATATGGGTAGAGAAACCCACCTCCTTCCTGTTATTTGGGAAAGAGAACCTTTTGAATGGAAGGATGTCAAATACGAATGGCCGGTTTGTGCTCCATCAACCGGAAAAGTGGAACGACACCCCCCTTTACCTTTTCCCAATAAGCCACAATACAGAAAGACCACTTTCCACGATGATTTTGATAACACTAAACCTAAACTGGAATGGAACTTTCGTCGGGTGCCTTTGGATAGAACATTTAGTCTTAAATCCGACAGAGGAAAGCTTCAACTGTTCTGTAATGCAACCAGAATCAAGGAAAGAGGTCGTTGTAGTTTGATGGGCTTTCGACAAACTGAAAGTGATTTTGAATATAGCGCTAAAATGTTTTTCAATCCCACTGAACTATCCTCACAAGCAGGTATCAGTCTATTTCAAAAGGACAACAATTATTTCACTTTCACCATTGAAAAGCTGGCAGATGGAAAGACTTTGTTAAAAGTCGTAATAGCTGAACCCGGCAAAGAACCTTATTCAATTGCACAGCAAACAATAGACTACAACGGAGAGATAACTTTTAAAGTGATCTCAAAAAATCAGAAATATCATTTCATGTATAATACTTTAAAGGGTGATGAAGATTTTACAACGCTAATTACAACACGTTCTGATGTCATTTTGAGTAAAAAATATACAGGCGCTTATTTAGGGGTATATGCAAGCGGTAATGGGGTTACAACAGCCGATGTAGCTTCTTTTGATTGGGTTCACTATCAAGCTTATGAGAGACATTAACGTTTTGAAGCTATCACATAATGGATTTATTGAATAAATTCAGGGGTTATATTTGTTTAGGTGTTTAGGATTTAAAACCCTAAACACCTAAACTGAACATTAATTTTGTCCACCTAATCATTTTATAATTTATCGCAAATGCTATACCGAATTCTTTTTGTGACTCTATGCACTAGTTTTTTATCAATAGGACTATTAAGTGGCCAAGGAGAAAATTTGTGTTCAGGAAGTTTGGGGGAAAACATCTTTGAAGATGGAGATTTTGGTAGTGGGGCAGCTAATGTTTTACAACAAGATCCAGGTATAGCTCCAGGGTATATTTATTCGAGAAATCCACCTCCCAATGATGGGTTTTATACCATTACCAATTCAATGGCAAGGTGGTCCGACAATTTTGGGAGTTGGATAGGTGTTAGTGATAACAGCAGTGATCCCAATGGTTATATGATGGTAGTGAATGCAAGCTTTACACCAGGTATTTTTTATGAAAAAACCATTAGCGGCCTATGTGAAAATACAGTTTATGAATTCTCTGCAGATATCATAAATGTAATTTCGAGGCCTACTACAGGTCATATTTTACCCAATGTATCTTTTGCATTGGACGGAGTCACACAATTTACTACAGGAGGCATTCCACAAAGCGAAACATGGATTACTTATGGGTTCACTTTTACTACCCCTCCCGGTGTAACAGAAATGACGCTTACATTAAGGAATAATGCCCCGGGTGGAATTGGCAATGATTTAGCACTGGATAATATCTCTTTCAGAGCTTGTGGTGCAAGCACTTTTATCAATACAGATCAAAATATTTTTTTGTGCGAAAACGATAATACCCCACAAGCATTGACAGCAGATATAGATATTGACAACTTTTTCATACAATGGCAGCTGAGTAGAGATGGAGGTCAAAACTGGTCTACTTTGGATGGGGAAAATGGAGAGCAGTTTTTCCATAGCGATTTTAATGTTGGTACTTACCGATATAGATACTTGTCTTCTTCAACTTTTGCTAATCTTCAAAATTTCAAGTGTAGAGTTATATCAGAAATTATTACGATCGAAGTTTTACCATTAGAATATGAGTTTCAGGACACGATTTGTGCAGGTTTGCCCTACACATTTGGTTCGCAGACCTTGACACAGACTGGCACTTACATTGAGACTTTTTTATCCTCAAGAGGCTGTGATAGTGTAGTTACACTCGAACTTTTTGTACCCCCCAATCAATTGGCCTTTGACATACTTTCAGTCATTCCTGCCTGCCCTTCTAGTCAAGATGGGCGTTTAGAAATAGTAAATATTTCGCAGGCCAATCCGCCACTCACGTTTTTCCTCGATGGAGAAATAATAGCCAGTAATATTTACCGAGGATTAGGTGTCGGTAATTATACCATGGGAGTTAGAGATAGATTCGGTTGTAGTTTAACAAAAGAAGCTGAATTAAGAATTGATGAATTTTTCATCATAGATGTGGGACCACCCATAGCACTTGATTTTGGTGAAGAGAGCGAGCCCATACTGGTTAACAGCAACTTTCCGATAGGTAATATTAGTTGGGAACCGACAGAGTTTTTAAGTTGTAGCGATTGTACTTCACCCCAAATAACCGGAGTAAAAACTACGTCCTATGTCATCACAGCTACTGATGAATTGGGCTGTGAAACTCGGGATACGCTGTTCATCAGAGTTGACGACACCAATCCAAAGATTTTTATTCCCAATGCTTTTAGCCCTAATGGGGATGATATAAATGATACTTTCGAAATTTTTACCACAGGAAAAGCCGTAAGTAATATCCTTTCCTTTAGAATATTCGACCGTTGGGGAAATCTGATTCTTCAAAGACTCAACAGCAGTGATTTACGTTGGAATGGACGCTTAAACGGAGAATTGTTAGGTCAGGGTGTTTACCTATTTCAACTTGAACTAGAGTTAATCGATGGAAGAATACTGCGCGAAGCAGGTTCTATTAATTTGTTAAAGTAAGTTTAAACCATGTTACGTCTATTTAGACAAACACGAAAAGGAGCCTTAGCCAGTAATAAAGTACCAAAGTATCTATTCTATGCGCTTGGTGAAATATTACTAGTGGTAATTGGTATTCTAATCGCTCTTTACATCAACAACCTGAACGAAGAAAGAAAAGAAAGGCAATTTGAAAAAAAGATACTTTTAGAATTTAAAGCTTCACTAGAAAGTGACTTGACCTATCATATCAATAATAGAATTAACAGAGGAGAAAGAATTGTAAAATCAGCTGATATTCTGGCTGAGTACTTTGATGGTAAAATTAGTTATCATGATTCTCTGGGCGAGCACTTTTGGATTATGAATTGGATCATGATCTTTGAACCCAAAACCACTCCATTTGAAACCTTGAAAGCCAAAGGCATTGATATCATTTCTAATGAAAGATTAAAGCAAAGCCTTTTGAGTATTTATGATTACAGTTACCCTAGTATACTTTTTTTTACCAATGATTTTAACCAATGGACCACTAATAGGATTGAACCTTATTTAATTGAAAACTTTAGAATTGATTTAACAGAAAATGGCAAACGGTATTTGCCACTTAATCAAGAAAAACTTCTAAATGACAATCAATTAAGAAATTTAGTCATTGAAAAGAAATCTCTTACTGAAAGTCAAATTGCCAGATTGGAGCGACTGAGAACAACTGTTACTAATTTGCTGGATTTACTTATTTCTGAGAACAGCAATTAACCATTTCATTCGTCTTAGTAAGGAATAGTAATTATTAAGCACATCAATTATAGCCTTCAAATGATTGACCATTATCTTCCTTTTTTCTTTAGTGCTGTAGGTGTCTTTAATGGGATTATTCTGTGGTGGTATCTCCTTTTTTCTTCTTCATACAATAAATTAAGAGATATATCCATACTTGCCTTGTTGTTGATGTTTTTGATTCGGGTGGGAGTTTCATGCATTCATTTTTTTGATTCCGAGCTTGGCTGGTCCTATATTCAATTGGGATTAAGTGCCAACTTCATGATTGGACCATTGGCATTTGTGTGTTGTAATACGCTGATTTATCAACTTTCAAAACCCCAAATTAATGCTTTGAAATGGCACATCATTGTTAATGCAAGCCTGATTACTGTTTTCGGTTTCTTGTATACTTTTGAAGATCATCCTTATATCTGGGATCATAAAATCAGGTATGTTACACATACTCAGCTTACCTTTTATTTAATTTATACTGGCTTCTTATTGATTCCCTCCATAAAACGATTGTTCAAAAAACAAAAGCAGATTGCTTTCAATGAATTGAAGGCTATTTTCATTTATACCAGTACAGTATTGGTTTGCCTGGGTTTTGTCGTTTCCTTATATGTCAATTACATTATTGGACCTGTCTTCGCCTCTTTTCTTTTCTATCTAACCACCATTATCATCTTAGCTGGTAGAAAAAGGATCGCACATTGGATGCAATTGGATAAAAGGTATCAAAACAGAAGTATTTCAGTTGATGATGTAAAAAAGCTAATCCAACAACTGAATTTCTTAATGAAGGAGAAAAAAATATTCAAAACTCCCAACTTAAAATTATCACAACTAGCTGATGCATTAGGAATAAGTCCCAGCCTGCTTTCGCAACTCCTGAACGAAGAAATTGGAAAAAGTTTCTCTCTTTACATCAATGAATACAGAGTGCAGGAAGCAAAAAAATTACTCCAAAATAAAAACAACTTAACTGTTGAAGCTATAGGCTACGAAGTGGGTTTTAATTCTAAATCCAGTTTCTATGCGATTTTTAAAAAAGCGACCGGAAAAACACCAGCTTCCTTCCAAAAAAACTCCAACATTATAATTTGAGACCTTCTGCATCCTTCCCAACAGTAGTTTAGGTGTCTATTATTCATCAATCTAAGTACTGTTAATTATGCAAAATTTTATGTTTTTGGCTCTAGCATTTTGTTCTATATTCAATTGTCAAAACCAACCCTACAGTCATGAAAAAGTACCTCCAAGCATTGAATTAGAATTGGTTTGGGAAACGGACACCCTATTAAAAACTGTAGAAACGGTTGCCTATGATTCCCAGAATGAAATCCTTTACAGTGCCAATATTAACGGTCATTTTCTAGCTAAAGATGACAATGGTAGTATTAGTACGATCGATTTGAATGGCAATATCATTGATCAAGCATGGATCAGTGGCTTGAATGCTCCAACCGGTTTATGGATACATAATAACAAATTGTACACCACTGATATCGATAGAATCATTGAAATTGACATTCCGGCAGGAAAAATCAATAAAACAATTTCTATTCCAGGGGCGAAAAGCTTAAATGATGTGAGTTGTTCTTCAGAAGGTGTGATTTATACTACTGACACAGGGGAAAATAGGATTTTCTCCATTAAAGGAGATCAGACTACCCTTTTTATGGAAAATATAGACAGCCCCAATGGATTGGTTTGCCATAACAATCAATTGTTGGTTAGTCAGTGGACCCCTCAATCATTAGGAATACTAGATCCAGAGAATAAAACGATACAGACCATTTCTAAAAGCATACCACAAGCAGATGGGGTTGATGTGTATGAAGACAAAGGCTATTTTGCTTCTACTTGGGGTGGCAAAGTACATTATATTGCTAAAGATGGTACTACTGAAGTTATTCTAGATACTAGCGAAGAGCAAATCCAGGCGGCTGATGTGATTTACATCCCGGCAAAAAAGTTACTGGTTGTGGCCTGTTTCAATTCACATAAGTTGATGGCGTATAAAGTAAAAGTATAAGAAATAAAGTTTGGGGCTGAGCCCCAAACTTTATTTCTTATATTCATCACACCAAATTCGTCTTTGTGATGGAAAAAAACAACAGAAGCATACAAGATTATTTATCATTGGGATACTTGTATATACTTGCCTTGGGCATTCTACACGATGCTATTTATTATGGTTTTATGGGCATCAACATCCTGAAGTATTCCAATATTCTAGATGTACTCCTTAGTCCGATTGTATACATCGCCGATCATCTATTGATTTTAGTGGCTTTAGTAATCATGGTGATTTTCTTGCTTGTCTTTTTTTTCTATCAACCTAAGCTACATGCCCGATACAAAGAAAAGGAATGGTATAAAAAGAGTTTTAATGTAAAAAAGCTCGACGAGCAATTTGAAAAAATGCATAATGTGAATGGTATTGTTCTATTAACTTCTATTATGGTATTTTCTTTCTTTATTGGATCTGCTTTGGGTTCAGGTGGAAGTATGGCCGAAAAATTGAAGAACAAAGAATTCAAGCCGGACACGACCATCCTTTTTAGTGATACGGAAGAAAGAGAGGTACGTGTGATTGGCCAAAATACTGAGTTTGTTTTCTATGTTGAAGAAGGTGAAACAACAGTAACTGCTGCTCCTATAAAAGGCAACATCAAACAGATGAGGCCAATAGAAATGGAGTAAACCCTTGCCATAATGCGAAAAATCAATTTTGAAAAAAACAAATACGGTAAAGAGTTACTGGTAGATGTAGGCAGGATAGAAGAAATCCCAAAATTCATTATTACACCCGAACTCCACCTTCTCACCTTCTATGATGTCATGATCATAACAGAAGGATCAGGGTTTTTCTCAATCGATGATGAGCGAAAAGCATTCCAGAAAGGAAGCGTTATCATCAGCCTTCCCCACCAAATAAGAAAATGGGAAACAAAATCGGCTGTAAAAGGGTTGGTTTTCTTTTTCGAAGGGGTCTTCTTAAATGAATATTTTGCAGATGAAGTCTTTCTCAATCGATTTGCCATTTTTGACTACAACCATCCTACTTTTCACTTCATGCTCAATGACTCTGACTTAGCCAAATGCACGTGGGTATTTGAAGAGTTGGTGTTAGAGTTTGATGAATTAAAAGGTGACAGCTCTCATATTTTAAGATCTCTTGTTTATTACATCATAAGCTTATTAGATAGGATTTATAGAGAAAACCTCCAACTTTCGACCTCATCAGAGCCCTTCATCATTCATCGATTCAAGCAATTACTCAATCAAAAAATAAGGCAATGGCATACTGTAAATGAGTATGCTAAAGCCATGCAAATCAGTCACAATCACCTCAATAAGTATTGTAAAAAGCATCTCAACAGCACAGCTTTAAAACTCATACACGACAGACTTTTTCTTGAAGCAAAAAGAGAATTGACTTTTTCTACCCATACCATCAGCGAAATAGCCTATGAACTTAATTTTTCTGATGTATCCAATTTTAATCGTTTTTTCAAAAGGTTAAGTGGCCAATCTCCCAAGCAGTACAAACATTCAAATTTGACCAATCTAAATGAAAATTGACCTGTTGCAGCCTTAAAGGTTCCGATACTTTTGAAGTATATTTTTTATTTCAAAAATCAACCGACTTATGAAACAACTAATTTTGTTCTTCTTTTTACTTACCATCGGTAGTACTGTCCTTTTTAGTCAAACAAAAAAAATCGCATTTACAAAAGATAAATGGACTGTACCAAAGAGCGCCAATCATACCTATGAAAAAATTGATGGGCAGCAAGCCTTACGCATCAATGGCAGTGCTTATGTGAAAGAAGTAGAGTTTGTCAATGGAACACTAGAAGTGGATATCAAAGCCAATTCCAACAGGAGTTTTGCAGGTATTCTTTTTAGAAAGCAGGACAATAGCATGGAAGAAATCTATATCCGCATGCACAAGTCCAATCAGGTAAGTGCCATCCAGTACACTCCAATTTTCAATAAAGAGTCCAACTGGCAATTGTACCCACAGCATCAGGCAAAAGCTCCCATAAAAGATAATGGATGGAATCATCTGAAACTAGAAATAATGGGGTCCACCGCAGAAGTATACCTAAATGATCAATTATACATGACGGTTGAGAATTTGAGAACAGGTTTTGACAAAGGCCAAATTGGCGTAAAATCTCTGTTTGACAATCATTTTGCTAACTTCAGATATACTCCAAAATTCTATAAGCCTTCAACTAAAAAGGTATCTACTAAAACTGTTCCTGCCAATGTTATAAATAAATGGGAACTATCTGTAGCGAAAAGATTCGATGAAGAACTGTTTGCTTCTAATAATATTCCTTTGGATGTACCTTACAAGAGTTATCCGACCGAAGGCAATGGCTTACTACCCATTTCAAAACATGTAGCCAAACCTTCGGGGAATAATTTTGAAAGAAACAGTGAGGATTATGTGGTTGTACGCTTGAATATTACTTCAGAAATCGAACAAAACAAGTTCTTCTCTTTTGATTTCAGTGATAAAATCATTCTTTATCTGAATGGTCAGGAGTTATTCAGAGGTAATAATGCTTTTAGATCTAAAGACGTACAATACCTAGGCTATTTAAACATTGATAGCAATACGATTAATCTTCCACTCAGAAAAGGAAATAATGAATTGCACTGTGTTATTATAGAAAAAGCCAATGGCTGGGGATTAATGGGAAGATTTAAGGATATGAAAAATATTAGCTTATAGTAAAAACATGAGTTATCCCGAATTTTGTCTAAAGTCTAATCGTCCTACGGGCTGTTGAAGCTAAATTTGTTGCTGCATTTTGTGCAGAACGCATTATTTAGGCTGATGAGCTTAGACTTAATCTTCGACAGATTTTCCGCAGGAAATGCAATTAGACAGTCCGTAGGACGATTCGACCTTAGACTAATGGAATTTATTACAAAATTCAGGATAACTCATGTTTCGACCCTTCGACCCTTCGACCTTTCGACCTTTCGACCCTTCGACCCTTCGACCTTTCGACCTTTCGACCTTTCGACCTTTCGACTAAAATTGATAGATTTGTTTAAATATTTCATTGGACCTATAAACACAAGTTTATCTATCATTGTACCAATCATTTAATAAAATTAGGATCCGCTTGCAGGAAATCAAGCGATAGCTTAGATTTACTCTAAAAGGCCATGTTTTTATCCCCTGAAATAAAAGAATGCATTGATAAGGCTGTCTTGTGTTGGCTAGCCACTTCTTCTAAGGAAAATATTCCTAATGTTTCGCCCAAAGAAATGTTTACCTACTATCAAGATGAGTTTATTATAGTAGCCAATATAGCAATTGATAAAGTTCGCCTCATTATTGCTCCTCGTTATTTATTATATCCTGAAACAACCGAAGCACAACAAGTAGCCGCAGCTAAAAAACAATACAACCTAATATAACATGAAATACCTCAACTTCACTTTTCTTTTGGCAGTATTCATCGCCAATACTGCATTCGCTCAATATGGAAAAGTATATGACAACTTATCTATGGAAAGTAAAATCCTAAGCAGCGAACGCAAATACGCTATTTACCTACCGCCTGATTATGAAAGTTCGGAACGTAGTTATCCTGTTTTATACCTTCTACATGGTGCCGGAGATGATCAGACTGGTTGGGTACAATTCGGTGAGGTACTTCACATAACAGACAAAGCCATCAAAGAAGGCAAAGCGACTCCTATGATTATCGTAATGCCAGATGCGGATACGGGCAAAAGAGGTTATTTCAATGACATTAGTGGAGATTGGAATTATGAAGATTTCTTTTTCCAGGAGTTAATGCCACATGTTGAAGAAAAATTCAGAATCAAGGGTGAAAAACGATATCGTGCCGTTGCAGGTCTTTCCATGGGTGGCGGTGGATCTTTTATGTATGCCTTACACCATCCGGAGCTGTTTTCCTCATCTTGCCCTTTGAGTGCCTATGTAGGGCCTTTGTCTATAGATCAAATCAGAAATTGGGAGTTAAGAGGCAATGCCAATGACTATTCAGAGGAAGAACTCAAAACCTATTATGAAAAACACAACGCACTATCTCTAATTGAAAGCGTAAGTGTTGATGACTTGAAATCCATCAGATGGTTTATTGACTGTGGCGATGATGATTTCTTGTATGAAGGGAATAGCTTGGTGCATATTGCTATGAAAAAGAAAGGCATTCCGCATGAGTATAGGGTAAGAGATGGAGCCCATACATGGACCTATTGGCGTGCATCACTGCCGGTTGTTTTAGAATTTGTTTCTCAAGCTTTTCATCAATATTGATATATCTGTGTAGAGTTTAGGGTGTAGCGTGTAGAGGGAGAGCTGCCACTAAACACTATACTCTGCACAAAATAAATTCCATTAATTCATATGAACCTTGTGTACAGAATACTAATCATTTTCAGCATCACCTTTGTTGTCAAATACACCTTTGGGCAGGAAGAGAATACAATGCCACTTTACCCCTACAAATACAGCCTGGAAATTGCTCAAGGACTGAGCAGTGGAGAAATGAGAGTGCATAAGGCCGCGCAAAATTATTCCTACATTGGAAAATACCATTTGGCTCTAAATACCCCAAACGAAGTTGATTTAGAATGGGGTTTTGATACACTTACTGATGTCGACAAAGCTTATTTCAAACAATTCAAAGCTCATGATGCAGTGGATGCCATTTTGGACCAGGCAGAAAAAGAAAGGATCATCATACTGAATGAAGCCCATCATAAGCCTGTCCATCGTGTTTTTGTCCAAAAACTTCTTAAAGGTCTCTATAAAAGAGGATATCGCCATTTGGGCTTAGAAGCCTTGACCAATTTCAATCAAATCGACTCATCCATAAATGCAAGGGGTTATCCCATCAATTCTCCATTCTCCGGTGAGTATATCAATGAACCGCAAATGGCCAACCTCATCAGGCAGGCTTTGGATGAAGGTTTTCAAGTCTTTGCTTATGAGAAATTTGGCACCAATAGAGATTCTAGTCAGGCTAGAATGATTCAGGAAGTAATAGAGCAAAACCCTGATGACAAAGTCTTGGTTTTATGCGGTTGGTACCATTTGTTAGAACAGGAAAATCGTACTCGTACTTGGATGGCTAAGTACCTGAAAGAATTTACCGGTATCGATCCTTTTACCATCTATCAGGATATTTTAATCGAAAAGTATTGCAGACAGGAAAGTCCATTCATGCAAATGATGGAGTATGATCAACCAACTGTCTTTAAGGACAAGAGTGGAAAGTTTTACAATGGTCATAAAGAAAATCTACGTTTTGACGCCTTATTGTACCATCCTCGTACTCGTTACATCTTCAACAGGCCGGATTGGCTGGTCCATCATCAGAACAACCAACTTGTCTCTGTGACTGATATTGGCATTAACTATCCTTGTTTGATTAAAGCTTACCATGCCAAAGAACCCGATGAGTCTGTACCAGTTGACATCATAGAGCGATCTTTTGAGGATGATTTAACAGCTTTGGTTTTGCCACCGGGAAAATATAGAGTGGTGATTGAGAATCAAAAAGGAGAAAAGGAAGTTAAGGAAATTGTTGTTGCCAATCGTTAGGTGCAAGGGCATAAAGATATAATAATCAAACCTTTACATCCTTGCATATTTAAACCTATACCTCCATTCACGTTTTATTCACGCTTAATTCATATCAATTTATAGGGCTTGACGTTTGTGAATTCTACATTTGGATCAAACAAAAATCCAAAAATGAATAAGATCACAGTCGCTCCTCAGCCAGTTCTTGTAGAAAAAACACATAGAATCTATTCCATAGATTTCTTACGTGGCATTGTCATGATGTTAATGGTATTGGATCATACCCGCTTTTTTTTCTACTACGGTTCTTTCCTAAATAATCCTTTGAATCTTGAAACGACCACCCCACTATTATTCCTCACCAGATGGATTACACATTTATGTGCCCCTTGCTTTGTATTATTGGCAGGTACTGCTGCTTTTCTTCATGGAAAAAAACTAAATAGTAAAAAAGCGCTCTCCCACTTCTTATGGACAAGAGGTATTTGGCTAGTGGCCTTAGAGTTTATGGTGATCACCTTTGGATGGTTTTTTGATCCCAATTACACCATGTTCAACGTTCAAGTCATATTTGCCATTGGTATGTGTATGATTGTGATGGCGGCTCTCATTCATCTTCCTATAAAGGCGGTCATTGGGCTGGGATTATTCATCACTTTCACTCACAATATTTACGATGGCTTACAATTTGACAATTATTGGTTGGAGGCCTTATGGATTTTCTTTTTCAAACACGGCAACACTCTGTTGTTTAATAAGATAATGTACGTTTACTATCCGGTCATCCCATGGTTGGGCATCATGTGTTTGGGATATGGCTTGGGAACATTATACATCAAAAAAGACGAGCAAGCAGCTAACAAAAGAAAACGTTTTTTGC
>JBCBCD010000017.1:0-19652 GCA_038530915.1 Bacteroidota bacterium | reverse complement strand
TCCTATCTATGTATAAAAAAAAAATGTTGGTATACGATTTTTAGTGGGTCCTGATCACCACCCGCGGTGTGGTGTTCCCTCCACTCTGATTTTATTATTGTAAACCAATAAAAACGGGTATTTGCAGCATGGTCAATTTACTAGTGAGGTGACCACTAAAATCTTATCTTTTTGCAGTCATTTTCTACTTCAATTTTCTCTAACAAATTTTTTATGGTCTCTCTTAGGACTGGATGTACAAACTCAGGCGCTATTTCGGCCATAGGTTTTAGTACAAAGCTTCTGTCTTGTAAGAATGGATGTGGAATGATTAAGTTGGGATGATTCAAAACAAGATCATTGTAGAACAGTACATCTATATCAATGATGCGGGTGCCCCATTTCTCTATTCTAACTCTGCCCATTTGTTGTTCTATGCTCAGGCAGTTTTCTAGAACTTGTTGAGGTTCTTGATTGGTGAATACTTCCAGGACCTGATTGAAAAAATCTGGTTGATCGGTTTTTCCCCAAGCTTTCGATTGATAGATGTTGGACTGCGTATTTACATCTCCAATGTATTCTTTGATGAATTGTAGGGCTTGATTTAAATTGTTTTTTCGATCACCAAGATTGGTGCCAGTACCCAGAAATAATCGATGATTTGTATGCATTATAGATTAAGGTTTTCCAATATTTTGTCGTAAGTCTTCCGTTAATTGCGCAAGAATGCTGAAAATCTCAAATTTTGTTTATTTTTGGTCAGTTCTGCAATTTATTTGAGAAAAAAGAAACGGTCTAATAATGAGGATAGTTTTACTTGCATTTCTTGCCTCAGTTCTCACTTCCATAACACTGTTTTCACAAGCACCTGCTAATGATGAATGTGATGGAGCTATAGATCTGATGTCAATACCTAATTGTAACACACAGGTTTTTACGAATTTTAACGCTACTACAAGCTCGACTGCTGCTCCTTCCTGCTTTAATGGTCAGACAGCGCAACGTGATGTTTGGTTTAGTTTTGAAGCCAATGTCCCCAATTTTTCAATTACAATATTGGGGTCTGATCGAGGAAACAATGGCATACTTGAAAATCCTCAGTTAGCACTTTATCGTGGAGATTGTAACGGATTATCATTAGTGGAATGTGCGTCTTCAGAAGATGGCTCTTCCAGTTTAAGGCTTGATGTTGCGGACCTTACGGTTAATAATACCTATTTTATTAGAGTCAATGATTTTTCTGCAACTGCTGCACCTAATGCAGGTGACTTTACCATTTGTCTGGAAGAAGAACAAACTTCTGTGAATATGACACCAAATTCCACAGCAAGAACAACAGCTTGTTCTGGAACTCTATTCGATAGTGGTGGACCTAATGGTGATTATGGAAATTCAGAACAATCCTTTTTTGTAATCGCCCCTGAAGGTTTAAGTGGATGTATAGAGATCGAATTGATCAGTTATGAAATTGAAATATTCAATGAAGAGCAGGACTTCGGTGACCTCCTTCAATTCTATGCTGGTACCAGTGCTGATGGCAGGTTACTTGCTGCTGCATCTGGAATAAGTGATGGGAGTACTTTTAAAATCCAACACGATGGACCAATTACGATAGAATTTTCTGCTGATGACAATATTGAGTTTGCCGGTTTCGAATTGAGGTGGCAATGTTCTAGTTCATCCTGTACAGGATCTACTCCGGATAACCCAACAGTAGTATCAAGCCTTCCTTTTAATGGCGACTTCTCTACTTGCGAGGGTGCTGCTACAGTAGGCACTACTGCTTGTATCACAGATGATTTCTTACAAGGTCCAGACTATATTTTTGCCTATGATTCTCCGGGTGGCTTATGCGCTGATATTAATTTAACCGGAGCGGTATCTGCTACCGGTATAGTTGTATTAGATGGAAATCCGACAGATCCAAATACAAATTGTGTTGCACAGAGTACTGCTGGCAGAATAAGAAGTGCAGACTTTCAAGCACCAGGCCGGTACTATATTATTGTAGCTGCTCAAAATGGCTGCACTGACTTTAATATAGATATCAATGAATCTGAATGTGCACCTTCTGCGGCTTTAGTAGATGTACTTTGTAATCCTTTGAATGGCTGTGAAAATATGGATGGCACTCCTTCTGCCTTTGTTTTTAGAGATGGCTTTCAGGATATCGAGATACGCCAGGGGATTAATAATGGCTGTTGGCTAAATAGAGGGATAGAGCCTGATTTTTCATGGTTTACCATCCAAGCACAAGCAGACGGTAATTTTGGCTTTATCCTGGAAAGTGCTGATACACCATCCGATTTAGACTTCAACGTTTGGGGGCCATTTAATCCCGAAGAAGTTTGCAATAATAAACAAAGTATAATTGACTTTATTCAGAATAATCAACCTATACGCTCTACATGGGCATCAGGACCTGAACCGACCGGAATGGTAGATGTGAATCCTTTAACGGGTGCAACAGTTGTAGATTCATTAGATTGTGAAGATACTCCTGGTGCAGAAGGTGATGATTTTGTAAGAACTTTACAAGTAATTGAAGGGCAAGTTTATGTAGTACTCATTAATGACTGGGGGAATGAAATAGAAGATGGAGTCATCAACATAGATTGGTCACCATCTACTCCTGGAGTGATTGCTCCTATCGTACCTAGGCTTGATGAAACGGTAGATTTGGCCTTGTGTGAAGGAGAGACTACGGTTTTGGATGTAGGAGCAGGAATTGATAGTATACGATGGAAAGGAGATATAGAAAGTCTTTCCTGTCTTGATTGTCCTAATCCTACTGCTAGCCCAAGTAGAACAAGCAATTATCAAGTAGTTTATACGGCTCAATGTTATTCAGATTCCTTAGATATAGAAGTTCAGCTATTGAAGCTCAATGATATTCAGGATCAGACAGTTTGTTTAGGTGAAGAAGTAGGTATTGTAGCAGGTGAAGATTTTGGTAATGAAGCAACTTATTTATGGACAGCTCCAACTGGCATTACTTTGTCATGTTTAGATTGCCCGAATCCTACGATTACAGCTGAAACAGCAGGTACCTATGAAATAAATGTTGCCTTAGATGCACCGGGTTGTCCACAAGAAGATAATTTTACCTTAACAGTCTTACCTCAACAGGCACCTGATTACTTCGTAAGAGATGATGCTCAAATTTGTGAAGGTTCTACCTTAAATATTGGTGGGGCACCGGTACAAGGAGCAACTTATACCTGGACTTTGGCTGATGGAACTGTTGTTTCTAATGAAGCCAATCCTTCGGTTGGACCAGCTGCTTCAACAGAATATTTTGTAGAAATCACTTCTACTACTTGCCCCGTGCCTTCTTTGGATAGTGTATTTGTTGAAGTGATTGAATTTCCAATTATAGAGATTAGAGGAGATACTACCATTTGTCAAGGCGATTCTTTGATATTGGGTAGGGTAGATATAGAGAATGATGTAAGCTACCAATGGTTGGGTGCTTTTGCAACAGATGAAAGCGATCCAAATACGTTTATTACTCCTTTTGAAACGACCACCTTCACACTGAGAGCAGAAAGAGGAATTTGTTCTGTAAGTGAAAGAGTGACCATAGAGGTTATTCCTATTGAAGTCGATATTCCATTGGGAGATACTACTTTCCTTTGTTTAGGATCAGATATTACAATTTCTGCCAATGCTGTTCCGCAGGGAACTGATGTTTTTTGGACATCGGATGCTACCCCCGGAGACACAATTGTTTTAGATCAGTTCACTTTTGCTCCAACAGATTCTATCAAATACTTTGCTACGGTATTTAATATGGGCTGTGTTCGTACAGATTCTGTATTGGTAGTTGTCGATTCTTTACCATTTTTGGATATCGAACCTGCTGATACCATGGTTTGTAATACCATACCGGTGATTTTGCGTACACCAGCATATGAACCAAGCGAATATCCTGATATTCAACACATGTGGTTTCCATCGGAGGGACAGGAAACACCAGATTCATTATTCAATCTGGTTGTTGTAGCAGATACGACCAGAGAATATTTCAGAGTTACAACAAATAATGCTTGTATAGATACAACCAGAGCAAGAATAGAAGTAATTATACCACCACCACTTCTAATCGTACCTGCAGATACTTCAGTTTGTTTAGGTGAAAGTGTCGACTTGCAACTTGTGATTGATCATCCTAATCCTGATAGTTTTGATTTAGAAGAAATTATGTGGATGCCGGAAGATGGTTCACTAAGTTGTACAGATTGCCCAAATCCAACTGCTACACCTAATGGAACGACTATGTATTCTGTTATGGCTGAAATCATGGGCTGTCCGGTATCAGCTAGCGGTCGTATTATTGTTCCAAATGATCCACGATTTGCTTTGACAGGAAGAACAACCATTTGTCCTGGGGATGAAGTCAGGTTGAATGATGTTGAAGATCCTAATGTGAGTTATGTATGGACTTCTACAGATCCTAATTTTGGAACGGTAACTGAAGCAAGACCCATTGTGTCACCTACAGAAACGACTACCTATTTTGTAGAAGCCACCAGAAATGGAGATTTGGAATGTGGTGCTGTAACTGCTCAAATCACAATAAATGTTGCTATTCCTGATGACCCTTTATTATCGACTTCCAGAACGGAAGTTTGTCCTAACGACTTGGTTACATTGGCAGCAGAATTTGAATCTTTACCTGGTGATCGTTTTATTTGGACGAGTAATCCAGCTGGCTTAAACCAACCCAGTACTTCTACTACGGCAGCTCCACAAGTGACAACAGTATATACCTTTACATTGGATAGAGCCGGTGCATGTCCTGATTTTACGGGAGATATAGAAGTCTTAGTTGATCCTGATTTGAACTTAGATGATAATATTGTATTGAGTGCATCTGAAGAAATTATCTGTGTTGGGGGCGCCACTACCTTAACGGCTACCATAGACGATTTTGATTCCGATTCTGATAATGTGGAATGGTTTGATACGGATGGTACTTCATTAGGAACAGGCTTATCGATTGAAGTTAGACCTACCTTCACTTCTCAGTATAGATTACAATTAACGAGTAATTGTGCTGAAGGTAATCAAGTTATTGGCATTCAAGTAGTAGAGCCACCGAGTACAATTAATCAATCTTTTTCCATATGTCCTGAAGAATCTGTTGATTTGAATCCAAATGCTATTTCTGGCTTGACGTACACCTGGACTTCTAATACAGATCCTACTTTTGGGACTGTTGTAGAAGATAATCCTACTGTATTTCCTACTAGTACACAGACTTATCAGGTTGATATCAGCAACAACTTCTGTCCTCCTGTAAGTGGTAGTGAAGTAACTGTATTTGTAGCAAGTGATAATCCTACGGTTAATGTAGGAGCGGATAGAACAGTAATCAGAGCAGGTGAAGACAGAAGAGTTAATATTACAGCATCTATTACACCTCCACCTATCCCTGGAGATGTAATCAGTTGGACAGCTAATGGAACAGATATAGGTGTTTCAGGCACTGAATTTGCTCGTACGATTGATTCTACTACTACTTTCACTATTACATATATTCCTGGAGGTAGATGTACCAATCCGATTCAAGCTTCTATAAGAGTTATTATAATTAACATTGTTGTTCCTAATGCATTTACACCTAATAATGATAGAAATAACGACTTCTTTAATTTTATTGATGCCGGACAATCAGTTGCAAGAGTATTAGAGTTCAAAGTGTTCAACCGTTGGGGGCAAAGAGTATATAACAATCAAGACCCCGAAATGGGATGGAATGGTCAATTAGATAATACTGGTGAACCTCAACCCTCAGATGTTTATGCCTACATCATACAAGTAGAATTGGAAGATGGCTCGGTAGAATCTTTTGAAGGAGATGTTACATTGTTGAGATAACAATACATGCAAACAAATATATTACTATTGATCCACCTGGGTTTAACCCTTTACATGACAGGAGTCATATGGTTTGTTCAGGTGGTTCACTATCCTCTGATGGGGAGTGTTGGCAGAGATCAGTTTGTGGCCTATGAAAATAGGCATACGGTCCTAACGACCATCGTTGTAGCCTTCCCTATGATCATTGAAGCTTTAACGGCTCTTCTTTTAACTTTTACTGTAGATTCTAATAAATCTCTGTGGTGGGCCAACCTCATCTTGGTAGGTATTCTATGGGGATCAACTTTCTTTTTGCAGGTGCCTCAGCATGGGATTTTATCTCAAGCTTTTGATGAAGTAGCGCATCAGAAGTTGGTGAGTACCAATTGGGTAAGGACGATTGCCTGGACCATTAGGGCAGGTTTGGTGCTATACTTGGTGAGTTTTTATCTTAAATGATTTATTCACCATTGAGCTGCATGGAGTCTCATGGAGTTTGATCGTAAAACATCTTCAATTCCTCTTCAGTCATTCTGAGTTTGTTTTTACAGAAGGCTATTAATTCTGCTGCTCTTTTGGCTTGCTTTTGCAAATCGTCTATACTGGTGTTTCCGCTTTGGAGGGATTCCAGTATGCTTCTCAATTCTTCGACTGCTTGTTCGTATGTGATGTTTTCCATTATTTTTTTATGATGGATTTGATGGTTCCGTTAAGTAATTGGGTTTTGATTTCTTGCCCGACTTCTAAGTCTTTAGTATTGCTGATGACTTCACCCTTTGTATTCGTAGTGATGGAATAACCCCTTGCAAAGGTTTTCTGTGGATCTAATAATTGATGTAAATTAATTAGGTAGCCCAATTCTTTTTTCGCTTTTTCCATTTCATTTTTATACAAAAAGGGGAGTTGGGTTTCGATTTGAAGGAGTCTGTTTCTTTCCGTTTGTAGACTGAATTGCAAGGATTGTTTTAAACCATCTTGCATCCTCAAAAGGAATAGTTCTTCCTGATACATTCTTTCCTTTATCCAGTTGGCCACACTTTCTTCTGCATGTGCCAATTCCTGATCAAATTGAACACTGTTATTTATGAGGAAATCTGCTGCTGCTGTGGGCGTTTTCAAACGGGTATGAGCGATCATGTCACAAATCGTCGTATCGCTTTCATGACCAATACCGGTTAGTATAGGTATGGGTAGCTGAGACAAAGCCTGACAGAGCTTATAATCGTCAAAAGGCACCAGGTCCAATCGGGCTCCCCCTCCTCTAATGATGACCAGACAATCGAACTTGCTGATTTGTCTGATGATTTTTTTGAGTTGATGTAATAAATCGGGTACTGCTTGTGGGCCTTGAAGGGTAGAATCAAAAAGAGTAGTATTGAAATGATAGTGATAAACATTATTCCCTAATTGATGCAAAAAATCCTGAAGCCCTGCTGCTGTCGAAGAAGATAAGACAGCGATATTTTGTAAGACAATAGGAAGCTGTAGCTGAGCATTTAAATCAAACAAACCTTCTGATTTGAGCCGTTGGATGGTTTGAGTACGTTCTAGCTCCAACTTACCAATCGTAAAAGCAGGGTCAATGTCTTCAATAATCAACTTAAGGCCATATCTTTCATGATAATCAACCTTGGCATGTATTAGTACTTCCAGTCCTTCTTGTAAGACTTCATTGATGTTTTTGCCTAATTTTTTTTGTATCAACCTGATTTGCCTTTGCCAAATGACTGCATTAGTACGAGCAATAATGGTCTCATCTTGATCATCTTTCTCAATCAAGTCCAGAAAATAGTGCCCTTTGGCAAAGTCTAATTGTGCGATTTCACATTTAACCCATATCGCATCGGGGAGATTTAGGGCTACTATCCTGCGTAAGTATTCATTAAGCTCAAAAAGTGTGTGTGTCTCCAATTATAAAGGATGATTAAAAAATTCAATTGCAGGAATAGAAAATGAAAGGGATTACTCAGCAGGAATTTCTTCTTTTTCTGCTTCTACAGCTTCTAGCTGTTGTTCTTTTTGTTGTTGCTCGTTAATTGCTTCTTCTTTTTTCTGAAGAGAAGTACAAGCAATGATGGTTACAATATGAATCAATAAAGCGATTATGATTAATTTTTTTGGTGATATCATATGCTTTGTTTTTTGCAAAGTATAGCTAATACAATAACTAGCTTAGATTAGTAAAGTTATGCCAAGAACTCGACATTTGCAAAAAAGTAAACGCGATCTTACCTAAAAAGGATAGCCAAATGCTAAGTTTAACACCAGGTTTTCTCTGCGCCAACTAGGATCACCTAGCCTTATGTCATTACCCACCCAACGCTCTCCTTCAGGCAACCAAGGTTTTGTCAAAGGAAAAGCCAGGTCGACTCTAAATACTAGATAACTGAAATCTAATCTAAGACCCATGCCAGTACCGATTGCTATTTGTTTGAAAAACGTATCAAAGCCAAATCGTGTTGGACTCTCTTCCACATCTTTTTCTATCCGCCATACATTACCTGCGTCTACAAAGGTAGCCAACTCAATAATAGAAGTGAATTTATGTCGGTATTCCAAAGAACCTTCTAGCTTGATATCCCCTTTGCCTTGTAAAACACTAAATTCCTGGCTATTTATATTGGTGGTACCAGGACCTATGGTTCTTGGATAAAAGGCACGTATACTGTTGGGCCCCCCCGCTGAGTACAATTCTGTAATCGGAAAAATTACCTGATCATCAAAAGGAAAAGAAACATTGGTAATGAGACGCATAGCAATGGTTTGGTACCTGGAAGGAATCAGAAAGTACCTCAGGTCATTTTCTACCTGCAATAATAAGTTTTCCAATTTCGACTCATCTAGTAAAGTCAATTCGTCTTCGATAATGGTATTAGCAGCCAGAGAAAGCCGCCCTCTGTAAAAGTAGTTGTTGCGCTTGATACCTCCTGCTCTGGTATCGTATTGGAAGATATACTCCGGTTGAAATACAAACATATTTTCGAGGTTCAACAATAATTCCTCTTGCTGATCAAATGAAAAGATAAATTGGAGCAAAGGTTTTAAATCATCATTGCCATAAGTGACATTCTGATAAGAGAAACTTAGCGGCACCAATTCTGTACGAATCAATGGTTGACGTTGCCAAATATAACCAAACTTGATGCTGTAGTTATCAACACTTAATGGAGGAGCAAAATTGGGATTTTCTTCTAATGCAGCCAATAAATTATCAAAACCAAAAAAGAAGAGATTGTCTAAAAATTCAGGATCGTTAGATATTTGCAAATTGATGCGTTCTCTTTCAAAACCCAACTGCAATCTGGTATTGGCTAACATCAAAGAGGGAAGTGCCTTGCTGTGAACAAAAGGGATACCCAAGCCCGGCCGTGTGAAGGCAATTCCTGCTTCTATTTGTTCAAAATAATTGCCTGCATCATCCTGAAGGGGAAAGTTGAAGTTGCCACTGACATTGACATCCATGACTTCCGCTCCCCGAAAAATATTCCTGTGTTTATAACCTAAAGAAACTTCTGGACCCAAAAATTGATTGGAAATCAATGCCAAACCTACAGATCCTGAAACAGAATGCAACTCTCGAGGGGTCAGGTATATTTTTATGTCGAGAAGAGAATCTGCTTTTACAGAACGTTCTATACGAAGGCTTACAAACTTGTAAAACTCCATGCTGGAAAGCCTCCTCAGTGTATTTTGATGGGCTTTGGGATAGTATCTATCCCCACCACTAAAGAAGATGGCATCACGCAGTCTTGACGGCTTCACCTCTAACTCATTGAACTTAAATACCAAACCGGCAAGGTTCAAAGAATCTTTACCGAGGGGTTGTCCTACTTCATAATCAGGAAAGACGACTACTCTATTAATGTACATGGGTTTGAGATCTTCCTCCGGACTATTCTCCTTAATTCTTAATTGAAGATCTATTTCGTATCTACCTGCACTGGTATCAGCTGTGAAAATTAAATAATCAGGTTCGAAATAATAGTAGCCCTGGTTTTTTAATTTTTCTGTCAACCTTTCGCGTTCTGCCTTAAGCGTATTCAAACTATAAGCCTGACCAGTCCTAACATAACTCTTCTCCCGATCACTTAAAATGATCTTTAATAGGTTGGGGTCGGTCATCTGGTAACTGAAGGATTTGATGGTATACTGAGGCCCCGGAGAAATTTGATAATCCACAACCGCCTTTTTTTTAGCAGTATCTAAAGCAATTTGACTGCTTGGATAAAAGTAGCCGCTATTGGTCAATCGATTTTCCATTAGTTGCTGAACTTGCTTACTGATTGCAGGTTGATACAAGACTGGCTTGTCCCCCAATAAATTTTGAATCCAGCTGGACTCTTTCTTTTTCGAATGAAAAAAATTGTACCAGTACAATCTAAAGGGTACACCAAATACCGTTCTATTAGGGGAAGGAGCGTAAAGAGGCTCCAATTGAGCGCGTATCTCAGCAGCTTGAGTTTTATTGACCGTACTATCAAAACTAATTCTGGATCCTTTGTACAAATAGTCACCACTTTTAATCGAGCGGGTAGTTGAACAGGAGAATCCCATTATAGAAACGAGTACGAGAAATAGAAAATAATTTATTTGCCGCTGCATTATTTATTCTTTTTGCCAAACAATTTGATTTGGTTAAAGTCTTTTGAAAAAACCAAAGCTCCACCTAATTTTACCACATTACCATTGAATACATCATCGTTCTCCCGTTTATTGAAGAGCTTTATTTTGAGCACACCCTCATCGGTGAGTGCATATTCCAGGGATATATTATTCAAGTAGGCCTGTGAGGTTTCTTCCGGGTCATTGGTTGCTACTCCATCTACATTGATCGTCAGGCGATCATCCAGGAAGCTTTTACTCAGGCTGACTCTAAAATCTGAGTTTTCAAATAAATTACCAGATCCACTTCCTGCAGATTCTACCCCAAAATTGAGATCCACAAATTTGATGTACCTATTGGCAAGATTATTAAGTTGGGAAGTGATCAAATCACTAAGGCCACTGTTAACATCAATCAATTGTCCATCACCATTTCCTATATCTTCAGCTATGAATCCATTGAATAAGATCAAGCTGAAGGCTTGTGTATTGGTTCTACTTGGGTCCTGGTTGAGAGAGTTGAGCGCATTTTTGACATCCTCACTATTGGTATTATTGGAAGTATTGGGGTACTTAACTTCAGTACCCAGCTCTATTTCTTTTAAAGGGCCTCTTATGCCTATTTCAGCCACGAAAGTCTCATTCTTGGAATAGGTAGATTTCCATGCTTTCCTTTCATCCTCGCTGACCTGCCTGTCATTCCCCAACTCACTCACAATAAGTCCATAAGGGGAAGTCCGTGTAGTATAAGCAGCAATAACATTTAGCAAAGGATTATAAGGATTGCCTTCAAAGTTTACACTACTTCCATCCTTGACATCAAATTCTCTCCTAATGACCTCTGAATAAGTGAAATAATACTTCCCGGAAGTTAGTCGAATTCCTCCGGTCATTTCGATATCATTATTAGGTAGCATCCTAACGGCCAGATCACCATTACCCTGACCGATGAATCGGTCATTTGAAGCTTCATCTGTAATGACTGTGATCTTTAAGTTATCATTTACTGCGGCATTTATAGAAATATCATAGCCATAACCAGTTTGTACAGCTTGAAGTAAGCGTTTGTCTCTGGGATCTTCTTCTAATGTATCTCGAGAACTTATAAATTCGACGATACCATCACTTGATTCTATGCTTTGGATGCCTCCATAAGAATAAATATAAGTGATATCAGAACCTCTTTCAGGTTTAATATCTACAGTGATTACAGGGTTTTCAAAATCACCAATGATCTCAGTACTAAGGTCTGCTGTTAATTTTCCAAAATAGAGGTCATTGTCTTCTCTGGTAGTATTGAGTAGTAAAAAGTCTTCTGCATCAAAATTGAAAAGTAGACCAAAATCCCGGTAGTTGTAGGTCAGTATTTCACCCGAACAAGTAGCCTCTCGATTTAAAGAGTCGGTAATGATAAATTCAGGAATGCTAAAACCATTTTCGGTAAAGTTGATTTCTGCTTTGTTAATGCCAAGAATGGCTTGTGTAATATTGGGTCTTACGGTTACATTACTAGCATTTACATTACCAATAATTTTGGGTTCGTCAACTTCCCCATTGATCTTTAATTGGCCTTTTAAGTCACCGGTAAGCAGAGACAAATAAGGTTCTAATGCTGCTTCCAGGTTCTTTAGGTTGGTTGAGTTGATTTGAAGGTCAAAATTGAGATCTTCATCCAGGCTATCCACCTTATAAATTCCATTTAATGCTAAATCGTTGCCAAAACCAACCAACCCAATATCTAAATCAGCTACTTGGTCTGCCGAATAATCTACTTTACTTTTTAAATCACCTAGCTTAGCACCCAGTACTCCCAGGTTTTGTGTCATTAAATCAACGGAAAAGCTGGGTTCTTCGAGCACTTTATTGGCCATTACTTCACCACTAGTGATGCCTTCTACAATGCCACTATTGAGTTGGATCAGATCGGCAATAAACTTCAAATTAAAATTCGATAAAGTCAGTGCTATATTATCAGGTGTAAGTTCCTCATTTGCAATGGCTATCTTTTGGTCCTCATAGCTCATGTCCCAATCATAAGCATAAATACCTTCCTTTTGATAGTGAATGGCATTTTTAGGGTTGATTGCCCAATGATTGTAATTGAGCAACTGATCATCCTTCAAGCGAATAATGTACTTTTCTGGTAATAAATCAACTTCAGCATTGAGATTAAAGCGCTCCGTCAAACTGCTGTCTCTTTGAGTGAGTTGATTGCTAAGTACACCATTTTGAGCATCGCCGATAAGGCTTATGTTTTCAATACGATATGCATTGTATAAATAAATATCACTGAAATTAATATCGTATTGAAGATCTTCCTGGTCGGCACTAAATTGGAAGAACAGGTTTAACAACTCAAAGTTGGAATACTTTAAAGAAGGTATTTCAGAGTAAATTTTTAAGAGCTGTTCTTTGGAATCAAAACTACTCAACACAAAACAAGGGGCTATTTCCTTTAAGCCCGGAATATATCCCATGGTGAGGATTTCAGGTTTTTCAAGCTCAATGAGTGCATTGAAATTTGTTTCCGGTAAACTGTCACTGCTTATTTTGTCCTTATCTGGAGTGAGGTAAGCTGTTATTTGATCTTGTATTTGTGTAGCTAGCTCAGCTATTTTAAATTTACCATTAATCCTACCATAAATAAAATCAGATTCAAGTTTGATGACATTATTGTTGCTATCGAGATCAGCAATCAATAAGAGACTATCAGATCGTTCTGTGAGGGTATCGTATTGGATGGTCCAATCATCCATTCTAACCCCTACTTTGAGCTGGTCAACTTCACTGCCTTTTATGCTGGTGGAAAGATCACCTTTGACATTAAAGGGTAAGGAAGTCAATCTCAATCTGTAAAAGTCTAGTAGATCAAGATTCATATCAAAAGCGAAGGTATCCTGTCCGGGATTGTAATTAGCATAACTGGTAGCAGCTGCTTTGGCTCCATATTCGTCTATATAGAGTTTACTAACTGCCGATTGCCGGTTAATTGCTCCTTCAATTACCAACCCTTCTTTCCAGTCATAAATGTCGTCAGTGGGTTTAATAACCACTCTAAAATTAGCCATCAGATTGCTATCGGGATCAAAACCTGACCCATTAATATCTACATTAATGCCTAACTCACTCAAGGGAGTACCAATGAATTGTTCATAGCCTTCTTCAGTAAACAACTGTTCAATATCCAGAGCAGACAAATCTAATTTAAAATTGTAGAGAGAATCTTGGAGACTTCCATTGACGATTATTTTTCCTATATCAGTGTCTACAGAGAGGTCTGAGGTATAAGTATTCTTGATACCTTTAATAAAACCATTGGCATTTTTTATTCTTGGAATAACTATAAAATCAGGCAATAAACTTTTGGGTAAAAAGGCGAGAATTTCTTCCGCTTTAAGGTCCAGCTCATTGATAGTTAGGTCAAAATTAGGGGTTGAACCCGAAGAGAAACCACTTACGTCGCCACTTGCATTTAAGAAACTAAAATTGCCGCCCCGAATAGAGTATAAATCAAATTCTGTTTTTATGGAGTCAAGATTGCCATCTAATGCTCCACTGAGGATTAACTCAGGAGGAAAATCCAGGTAATCGGGTAGGGCAGAGGCTGGAATAATACTTAACAAATCTGATTTGCTGGTATATAGAGTGTCTACATTGAGTTTAAAAGAAAGGTCTTCAAAGTCTAATACATTATTGATTACTCCTGTTGACTTCAGTTTGGTAGCGATAGGAATACCTGGGCGAGTTGTCGTTGCTTCGAGGCCAAAATCCAAGGCTTTGTATGGACCTTTAAGTGTTGCTTTGGCAAATAAACTGGAAGGTAGGGACATATAGGGCGGTAGGGTGTTCTCAGGAATCCATTTTTTTAATCCTGCCTCATCTAGCTCTATTACATTGGCTTCAAAATTGAAGTAGGTTTGATTTTGGTCCAGCACCTTCAAAAGTCTACCTTGGCCATTAAAGTGAGAATTCCATCCATTCACATCAATGGTATTGATGCGTAAGTCGTCAAGCGTACCTGTAACTACACCATTGAAGGCGACTTTATTGTTTTTATTGTTTTGAAAAAAGTACATGTCCTCCAACATAGGAGCAAAAAAGACCACATCATCTGGGTGAACGACAGATCTTTTAATATTGGATTGCAACTCCATATCACCCAATTCACCTCCCTGACGAACAAAAGGAAAGGTAACTAAGGTATTATTAGCCTTTATAATCGATTGATTAGTTCTAAGCAATAAATCTTCTACCTCAGCTGTATCCAAATTATAATGGACGGAAGCTGTCAAATTTTCAACTTTGGCTCCCTTCGGTTCAAGGGCTGAAAGAGAATCGATGGTAGCATAAATGTCCAGGTCGTGATAGGTGAAATCTGAAATTTCCAGATGGATATCCTGGATGATGAAATGAGCAGGATCAAACCCTTTGATAGGTGGAGAAATGCCTTGATCCAGTTGGAATCTACTTTCTGAAAGTTTAAATGTTGGAATGTCGATATCTATGGATTCTTCCATGGTGAAATCTACAGAATCTGCTTCTAGGATTCCAACATCTGCAGCAATTGCCATAGAGTCGGTCTGAAACTGAAAGGAGATGTCGGATAAACTCAGTTTTTCACAAAAAAGTATCAGCGGGGTAGTGCCACCACCACTTTGAGTGGTATCCTTTTCTTCTTGTTCGGAAAAAGCCAGACTAAGATCAGTATCAACCAGTTTTAGCTCATCTAGCCTGATTACATTCTCTGTGAGTTGTATGTCATCGACATCCAATCCCAGTTGACCAAGCTGAATATTATATGTTTGTGCATTGGTTGCGTAGTTGAGATCTATGCTTGTAAGATCAATTTTGGTATCGGGGAATACAATTGCCCAAGGTTTTTTATTGCTTTTTTTAGTAGAAGTTTCTTTCTCAACAGCATCATTTGGGCTTGAAAAGGCATCCACAAGAAACTGAAAATTCATCCCATCCTGATTCGGATGAGCATCAACTTTAATAGTATTCAGTCCTACGCTATTGATCACAACTTGTTTTTTCAGTAATTTTGGAAGGCTAATGTTTATATTTAATTCTTTTGAATATAAAAGTGTATCTTTGTATAAATCCTCTACGTACAAACTTTTAAGTGCTACTTTGTTGGGCAATCTAAAATAAACACCATCTATTGAGACTTCAGTATTTGTTTTTTTACTAAGATAAGCTGCTGCTCTTTGAGAAAGATAGGATTGAACAAAAGGTAGGTTAAGTAGGAATATAAGTAGCAATAGCAAAGCAATGATTACTATGAATATTCTAAAAAAAGTTTTCAGGATTTTCCTACGATTAAACATTGAATATTTGATTTAAGAAACTTGACAAAAAAAGTCAATAAGTCTTATATTAGTCTCACGTAAAAGAAACGAAGAGGTTTCTTAACCTGAGCCTAAATATAATGGGTTTAATATACCTTTAAGCAAAATTCGCATCAAATCGACCTTCCCCCCTCATAGAATTTGTTTGATGACCTAAAAATCGTGCTTGAATTAAAAATTAATACAATTTGTTACAGCCTCTTACAGGCATCATTTAGGTGGAACACTGAATAAACTTCTGTATCATATGAAAAAGCTTTTTACTTTATTATTTTTTTGCGGTTTGGCTTATTCTGCTACTGCTCAATTGGAAGTACATGCGGCTATAGGTCCTTCTTTTCCTGTTGGTAAATATGGGAGTGATCGACTTGACCAGGGAGGGTATGCACAAGTAGGTTTTGCAGCCGAACTAGGAGCCCATTGGTTCATTACCAAACGTTTTGGCGTGCAAGGCTTAGTGGCTTTACAAGGGCATAAACTGGACAACTCAGAACTTCAGAGAGACTTTGTACAAAATTTATTGGCTACTTCAGTAGATATTAGTACTGGAAATTATAGCAATACTCTGATTCTCTTTGGTCCCTTTTATCGATTTAATCCATATGATACAGAAAGATTTGCCTGGACGTTTAGAGCTAATCTTGGTTTTATGAGAGGCTCAATTGATGACTTTAGTCTTAACGTAACTGGGGAAGATGCAAATGGACAAGTAAACTATCAATATCAAGAACCTGACGAAGCCAGCTCTATTCTTGCTTTGTCAGCAGGAACAGATATGCAGTACTTTTTCAACAGTAAACTGGCGGTTAGAGTAGGAATAACCTATGTACATGCTAATCCTGATTACAATTTACTTCTACCGGATGGCTTAGCAACCAAAAACGAACGTGATGTAACCTTTTTTAACTTCAACGTAGGAGCATCTATCCGTATTGCAGGTAAGGTGAAGAGTGATGATGAAGAATAACTTAGTATTTAGTTCTTGGTCTTTAGTTGTTGGGCTGAAGTCTAACCAACAACTAAAGATCAAGAACTAAAATGGCATTGGCACATGGTCGTTCACCTTCATGGTCAAAGCGCTTGTTGTCTGAAGGGCAATTGACCACTCCGTTTGGAGTAGCATTTTTTGCCCAAAGGGTAGTAGATCCACCACCATCGAGGTTGACTGCATTTTTACAACCAAGGGCTGTCGCTAATTCGGTTAAATCATGAAGGGAAAAGCCAGCAGCTTCTTTATGTCTTCCGTCGGTAGTGATCATTAAGGTTTTTCCGTTTTTGCATGTACATATACAGGATCTCGGGTGTTGATCCGTATTAAACTTTCGGTCCACGAGTTCTTGTGGTTTGCCTTTAAGTAGTAATAGTGGACCAGTGATCAATAAAGAATGATATTTTTTCTTATTGGATTTGACTGATGAATTAACAGAGAGCTTGCCCTTAGCATTTATACCTATCATACCTTCTAAAATCTCATTTCCTTGTTCTATTAACTTTTGAGGCGTTGTATTGATTTGTTGTTGATTGACAATAAGTTGTGTGACTGATCCACCATTGCGCATATCAAAAAAGCCACCATTAATGGCCGCTATGGCATTATTGGTTTTGGCAAAATCGCTCGTTTTAATGAGTGTGTCGGTTTGATAGGCTATGGAAAAATGATAAGATTGGTGGATTTCAAGCACATTGATGTGTTGAGCACCGCCCCACATACTATCTAGTTGTATTTGGTACCAATTTAGATTAGGTCCAATGGATTGTGCAGGATAGTTAGACAGGTTTATCTGTGCATGAGTGAGTAATGGAAAAAAAAGTAGTACTAAAGAAAAGTTTTTTTTAAGAAATATAGAATAATTTTTAATCATATATAAAGGTGTGTGTTTGATGTTTTTTGTTTTAAAATGCACTGCATAAATTTATTTATATTCAATACAAAATAACTATTTTGTTCATAAAACAATCGTAAAAATAAATTAGAATATGCTTTATATTAGCAAAAAAAAATTATATTGTAGGCTGAAATAAAGGCGACACAAGTTTGATTTTCCTCATATTAACGAATCATAATCAATTACAACACATGAAAAATTTGTACAAATTTACAGATCCACTCTTTAGTATTTATCAAAAGTACTTCCAACTCTCTACAGCTCTTCCTTAGCATAAGTTGTTGACAATAAAGACTTTTTAAAAGATAAGGAGTATGACTTCTCTCACTTAAGGTGAGCGTCATAAATAAAACAACTTACATATTAAGGTATACCGTAGCATACTAAGTTCACAATTATGGAAGGACTTTTAAAGCATTTAATCCATTTTTCAAGTTTTAAAAAGGCTAGAACTACTCAGCTCATTGAAATAGCTGATGTGGATAAAGGAGATATGCATATAGACTACCTGGATTTGGGGGCCAATAAAATACCGGAATATTGGAGAAATATAGATCCGAAGAGTGAGGAGGTAGCATATCGAAAAAGACAGCTCTCAAGTCTTTTAATTAAGACTTATTTCTTTTTTTATTTAGAGCAATCTGGCTTTAGTAATAGAGATACTGCAGAAGAAGAATGTTGGAAAAATTGGATTGCTGTTAAGCTTCTTTTTGGCCAGAGTGCAAAGATTTTTCCAATAAAAGCGTGTCAAAAACTATTGAAGCAATGTGACAAATATGATTTCCCATTTTTAATAATGGATATTGCAAAGCAATTGAGGTTATACTATGGAGCTCAACTGGGAGATACAAAGAAATTTAAAAAGTATGACGACATTCTGCACAATGCAGAGGAAAAGATCAAATTGATTAAGAAGGTAAAATACCATTATCATTTATTGTTGATTTACAGTCAACATCCTGAAGAGAATGTGAAGAAAATTCAGGAAACACTTTCTGCTTACCAGCAAACAATTGCAGATACAGACCAAAAGTATAAAGGCATAGCGTTCAACAAATATCATTGGAAGGTGCAATTGATTGATGCGATTCATTCTAATGAAAAAGAACGTGTCTTTGAAGTCTCTAAAATGGCTATAAATTATTTTCAAACTTCACTTAAAAAGGGCAAGGGGAATATTGATAGGTTATTTTTTTGTGTATTAGCGGAGTTGTCGTGTAGAGATAAAGATTTTTCAAAAGCGCAATCCTTCTTGGATACGACTTATTTAAATGAAAAAAAAGGAAGTTGGAATTGGTTTCAATATCAAGCTTCGATAGTTAGACTCTTGATGTTTCAAGGAAAATACGAAGAAGCTCAATCATATTGTGTTGATGTTAAGCAACAGAGTAAGTTTAAACTATTACTAGAAAGTGATTTGACGGTTTGGAAGATTTTTGATCTGTACTTTTCATGGATGAGTGCAAAAGCTCAACTTGATGAACCTAATGTTAATATTGATTTTGATGAAAGCCAGCATTTAGATAGATCTTCAGCTTTGTGGCTGGGACACTCACTTTTATTGGGATTGTATGGATCAAACAAAGAAGCCTATTTAAACCAGATCAAACAAAAACCGACTTACCTAGATCCGTTAAGAAAAGCGGGTTATATCAATTTAGTCAAGCAAATAGAGAATAGCGTTTTTGAAAACGATACGAATAGAGCGTTTGAGGAAAAGTATGTTATTCATATGGCGCATCATGAACTTTTATTATTAGAAGAAATCATTCCCTTTGGAAATTTGAGAGATATGTAAGCATACACATTCACAAGGGAAGGTTGAATAATCCATAACAACACATGGAAGACATTAGAGAATTGGTTCTTCTTACTCAAAACAAATCAAATGTAATCAAAAGATTATTGGAGGTATCCAGTAGATCTTCTGATACAATTATTGATTTTTACAATCGCATTCTGGAGGATG
>JBCBCD010000016.1:12663-19867 GCA_038530915.1 Bacteroidota bacterium | reverse complement strand
ATACGTTCTAATTAAAGGTTAAGCAGAATTTATTTCTGCGAAAAAACCAACAACTAAAAACAAAGAACTATAAGATCATTCAATCGCCCTTCCAATAAAATAGAAACAAACACTTTTATTGGAGTGAACCTCTACTTTTTGCAGTGAAGACTGACTGGATGGTTTCATGTAAATGCCTTTTTTACCTTTTCCTTTAGCCGTATCAAAGGTAAGTCCATCATTGCTTTTACTTCCATCATTTTTAATCCATTCGAGCGTTAATAAAACGTCATTCTTAAGAACGAGATCGTATTCCTTTAGGTCTATAGTAAATGTCCCCCTTCGCTGTTTTTCCATCAAGAAAATATTCTCCTTTAGGATTTGTTGGCCAATTTTTTGGTTTTGAAAATCGTATATTTTCATCCTAAAAAAAAGGCTATCTCCTTTGGCATGATTGAGCACAAAATTCACATTCTGAATAAGAGTAGATTGTTTGATCGTAATAACAGAGCCTATCTCTGTACCCAATTGTTGGGAACCAAATCCTACACTCATTCCCCTACCCTTTTTATTTTTCACCCCTAATTGTACTTCATCGCCCTGAAAACGTTCGGCTACAACCTCTATGAGTGCCATATTATACTCCACAGGTTCAAGCTTAATGACTTCCATGCTTTGAAGCTTTTTAGCAGTAATGTATTTTCGTTTGTAACCAATAGAAGAAATCGCTACCTCATCATTTAAGTTATCAAAGATCAAGGTGAATTTCCCATTTTCATCACTTACTGTTCCAATGGCTTTGGTTTCTATCCCAAGGTTGACGAAAGGTATAGGTGCATTTGATTTAGCATCAATTATCTTCCCCTTAATCTGATAATCTTGTGCAGCTAAACCACAGGATAGAAAAATAAATAAAGGAAGAATAAATCTCATAGGCTATTTTTAAACGGTAAAACAAATAATGCCCTCGAATTTATAGTTGATTACCAGGTTTTTATAAAAAACATAGTTTTTTGCTCTTTATTCTAAAATTTGGGATGATTCATCTTATACCTTAAACATACTCTAAGGCCTGACCGTATTCGGCACTTTAGACATCAAATAATTAGTCAGTAATGTATACAAATGTCTTCTTGTATTCTGTCCTTCATAAATCCCATGCGAACGATTGGGATAGGACATCATCTGAAACTGTTTATTGTGCTTGATGAGTTCATTCACCAATAATTCCATGCTTTGGTAGTGGACAGTGTCATCATTGGTACCATGTACCAGTAAGAGTTCTCCTTTCAGGTTTTTTGCATAGGTAATAGGAGATCCAACCACAAAATCCTCCATATTTTCTTGTGGTAAGCCCATGTATCGCTCTTGATAAATGGTATTGTAGACCAGTTGATTAGAAACAGGAGCAACAGACATGCCTGCTTTATAAAGATCCGGATACTTAAACATCAAATTCAAAGTCATGGTGCCGCCGCCACTCCATCCCCATACTGCCGTACGAGTACTGTCAATAAAGTCCATTTTCAAAACTTCCTTCGCAGCTAAAGCTTGATCTTCTGTATTGACTACTCCAATTTTACGGTAGATGCTTTGTCTCCAACCACTTCCTTTCAAACAAGGAGTTCCTCTATTATCCATATCAATTACAACATATCCTCTTTGTGCCAGGTAAATATTCCACAATCCTATCCAATTATCAGTTGCCACCTGGCCCCAAGGTTCACCATACACATGGAAAAGTACCGGATACTTCTTGTTGGGATCAAAGTTGATTGGTTTTACCATTCTTCCATCTATTTCTATGCCTGTTTCTGTGGTTACTTTGAAAAACTCTACCTCAGGTAAATCCAGATTGCTAATTTTTGTTATAAAATCTTTGTTATCAACTAATACTTCCAGTGTTTTATGTTGTGGAAGACTAACCAAATTGATGGTTCGAGCTGACATAGCAGTTACCTGAGAATGCACAGCATATTTCCCGTTAGGAGCACAATTATAAGTGTTGATTCCACTCAAAGATTTAGGACTCACTCTCTCTGCCTTACCTCCTCCTTTTGCATTTACTTTGTACAAATACCTTTGTGTACTATTTTCAGGAGAAGCATGGAAATAAATGTAATCAGAAGTAACTGCCGCATAAGAAGCTACATCATAGGAACCAGGAGTCATGAGTGTTTTTTCACCTGATTGAATATTGACTTTGTATATGTGTCTCCAGCCATCACCTTCAGTCATTCTCAAGAAGGCCTTTCCTCCATCTACCAATATTAGATCATTATCTCCCCAACCAGAAGCAGTTAGATCAGGATATTGAATAGCTACCCAGGTTTTTTCTATTTCAGTATACACCTTTTTTAATTCTTCGGTCTTCACATTATAAGACCAAACGATCAGTTTATTTTGATGTCTATTCAATTGTTGAATTAATAGTAATTCTTCATTTACCCATTGCATGCCGGGTATGTAATTCTGTACAATAGAGCCTTCCAAAGGGATCATTTTGATGTTTTGGGTGGACATATCAACAATTCCCACCTGACAAGAAGAAGGGTCTTGCCCTACCTTAGGATATTGAAGTGGAATGGGCTTTGAATAAATCGAATCCGTATTATTAATCATGTAAAAGGTTCCAATCTTAGAAGCATCCAATTTCCAGAAAGCAATATTTTTGGCATCAGGACTCCAGTTAAAGCCATCTCGTTTGCCAAATTCTTCTTCATAAGCCCAATCAAAGGTCCCATTGATGATTCCTTCTCCTCCATCTTTTGTTAATTGGTCAATTTTACCCGTTTCAAGATTTTCAACATACAAATTAAAACCATGTACAAAGGCTACCTTTGAATTGTCATTTGAAAACTTTGCAAACATCAAAGAAGAGGCAGGAAATGATTGCCCCACTTGCTTGAGTGTAGATTTCTTTAGGTCATAAATCCAGAAATCGCCTTTTGTATTGGCACGCCATACTCTGGAAGAATTGGTGAAAATCAATAACTTACTTTGATCAGCTGATAAAGTAAAACTTTCTATAAACACTAAATTTTGATCTTTCATAAGTTGATCTGCGGAAACCAATAAGCTTTTTTCTTTAGTCTCAATGTCATACTTTACTAGCTGTTGTTTTCCGTCTTCATCATATTCTGTCAGCACATAAGCATCTCCGCCTTCTATCCATTGAAAAGCAGGCAAATATTGTTGGCTAAACTCATTAGAGTTGTAAATGCGATCTAAGGTAAGTATTGATTGATCTTGTGCACTTAAAGAAAAAATGACAAAAACACATAAAGCAAGTACTAATCCCTTTTTCATGATTTGTTTGTTTATAGATAGCTCACATTATTGGAACAGCTTAAAGATAGCAGATTCTTTGAACTAAGCCGAATCCAGTACAATTACTTCAACTTCTGGAAAATTAATGCTAATTAAGTGCTTGGACACAAATAACTATCACTTTATGATGTCATCTTTTTAAGCTGCCCTTTGTTAAATCCTCAGCTGATATGAATCACCTTGCGGATTTGCCTCGATCAGCTCTAAAAATCTGATCGATCAAAAACTCTACTTATTTTTGTCCAAGCACTTATTCTTCTTTAATAAGTTCAAATAAAACATACCCTTTTGACTCTGAAGTAGTAGGTACTAAATCTCTAATCACCACTTTAGTTTTAGGGTCCAGCTGTACGGTATCGTTCAAATAAATATCAACAAATTCTTCTGCTCTTACATCCATGGTAGTGGTATATACCTCTCCCTCTTTATTGACTGCATCCATAGTAAAGGGTACACCATTAATTATCGCGGGAGTAGCCTCATAAACTTTTATCAACTTAGAAGAGTCCTGAGGAGTATTTTCTGAAGCATTTGAATTCACTTCAAAATTATTTATGTTTTCCATATTGTTATTTTTTGATGCACATCCTATTAAAAAGATGAGCAAGGCAAAGCAAATGATTCTAGACATTGACCGTATAATTGGTAAATAATTTGGTGAACTGATCCCATGTCATTTCCGGTTCCGGATTTTTGGCACCCAGCCCATCTTTTACTTCCCCCCATGGGTTCCTCACACGGATCTTATTCTTATCTGCATATACTACACCATACGCATGTCCACCTACAATGCTGTTATCTCTGGCAAATTTCTTCAAATCGTCCGGTAAATTTTTGACTACTAAGCCCCCTGTACCTGCTTTAACAGGAATACCCTTTTTCCACATCCGCAATATCTTGCGTTTTACAGTCCACTTTTTACCCATTCCCACTCTTTTGAACTGCTTTCCTAACAAAACTTCTAATACATGTGAAGCTGCTATTTGTCCTTTTCCAACTTCATTATAAGAACCTATCATGAGGGCAAAGGCTTTTTCATACAAACGTACCCATAATTCCGTTTTACCCGCTTTATTGGTATCTCCACCATGAGCATGAGGGGGATTCTTTTTAGCATCAGGATTGGCAGAATCTGTAGAATCGACTGAAATTGGGAAGGTCGGATAAAGGGTGACTATCCAGGGAGAAAAACTAACAGTATCCCAGAATATCCCTTTTTTCACATTTTTTTTATGAAGCTTGATGGTATAAGTACCATCGCTATTCTCGTTGATGTTATTTTTTAGAATATTGGGGTTTTGAGCAGCAACTGCTATAAGACTAGAAAGAAAGTAACAATCTCCTAAAGAACCTTGTCTCACATCATTCGGAGAAAACTCATGATCATCCCCTTTTCCTTTAACTGCAATAGGTCCTTCCTGGCTTTTACCTAATTTTTCAGGTACGCTTACATAATTGGTCTTATCTTCCTTTTGTATGGTTTTTCCATCCGCCTTATGATCGCCTTTTTTTTGATTCACCCTTTTAGTTTGCGCTACAGGAGTCAAACTAAAGGCGGGAGCTTGCTGACTGGCTACAGGAGCTATGTGCTCAGCTTTATCGGTCTGAACATTTACATCTTTTCGTTTTCGGGGATTTAAATGTTTTTTCATTGTTTTGTCTTTTGGTTGTTGGGATTGTTGATTTTAGGCCTTTTAAAAATAACCTTTATTCCCTTGGAATACAAAGGAACACATCAATTATTTTCTACAGTCGAAACTTACTGTATCAATTCATGTTAAGTGGTTAGCGTTTTTGGTGTACAACAATAACCCATAGAAGCACAGCAAGATGAACAAGCATCTCAAAAAAATCATCCTAGACATGATTCCGGTTATATTGGGGGTCCTCATAGCTCTTTTTATTGATGGCTGGAAAACATCACTAATGAATAAAAGATATGTCGACAAAGTGATGGGAGCGATTCAACTGGAAATGGAAGGCAACATACAAGACATTGAAAAAGTAATAACCTTACAGAAAGCTTTGGTTGATACCATCACAGAATACATAGAAGTTGATACTTTATCACTTACTGATTTGATTATAAAAGCAGATGGTTTAAAAGTCGCAACGGTCCAAGGTTCTTCCTGGCGAGCCTTTCTAAATTCAAAAATTGAACTGATAGATTACCAATCTATTATTCAGCTATCTAGTATAAATGAGAATAAAGAAATATTGAGATTAAAGGTGGATAAAATGTTAGAATTTCTTTCCGAGAACTTTGAGTCTACTGAGAAAAAGCACAAAAAAATGCTGATTTTACAGATTTCCAATGTGGGTGATAGCGAAAACGCTCTTTTACAACAACAGAAAGCTTTTTTGGGGATAGAAGAAGAGGAAGACTTCTAGATTCAATATGTGCCATTATTCAATCAAATCTACATGAAAGTGCCTTCTATAAATACAAAGGAGAAAATGTCGTGACAGATGACAGTATGAGAGCATAAAAGCATGAGCGTATTTTCAGAAGAACAACATAAACCTATACTAATAACAAAATGGTCTACTATAGATCCCATTACATATATTCTTTCCTAAATATCCTGCAACGCTAAGTATTTTTATGCATCCTTTTTATCATAAATCAGACTTTAAAAGAAAAGGGGAATATATAAGCGTTTCGTTTTTTTTCCACTTATACAGCCAATTCCAAATGAACGATTAACTAATTAGTATGAAAAACAAATACACACATTTCATTTGTCTGATTCTGTTTTTAGGATCAGCATGTCAGCAAAGTGAGTACAAGCTTGAAGATGCCCCTCAAAAGGCAGAGCTATTTGCAGAAGGATTCATTTCCACTAGTCTCTACGAAAGAGATTTTGCCATGTCTCCCGATCAAACTGAAATCATTTATACACTTGGTGATTATAAACAGTCCCAAAGGTGTCTTGTGAGTATTCAATTAGAAGGCGATAGCTGGAAGGAACCTCAAGTACTTCCTTTTTCAGGTGTGCACCAGGATATTGAACCCTTCTTTTCGCCTGAAGGAAATCGACTCTATTTTGCTTCAAACAGACCCATTAATTCCTACTCTGAATCAAATGATTACAACATTTGGTTTGTAGATCGTTTAAATGACAAATGGTCAGAGCCTCAGGCACTGGATACCTTAATCAATACACCTGGTAATGAGTTTTACCCTGCAGTAACTTCAAGTGGAAATATTTATTTTACCGCCACAAGAAAGGATGGCATAGGAAGGGAAGACATATTCGTATCAAAATTCATCAATGGTCAATATCAACGACCAGTAGCTTTAGATTCAGCGATCAATACTTTAAATTATGAATTCAATGCCTATGTAAGTCCTGAAGAAGATTTGATTGTTTTTTCTTCTTTCGGAAGAGAGGATGACTTGGGGGGTGGAGATCTCTATGTAAGCTACAAAGACTATGAAGGCAATTGGAAAAAGGCCAAGCACATGGGTTTGAGAATCAATTCCGAGAAGTTGGATTATTGTCCATTTGTTGATTTAGAAAACAATGTTCTTTATTTCACCAGTGAGCGGATCCATGAAAATTTAGAAAGAATCTCTTCTGTCAAGGCAATGATTGATTATGCGAATATGGTACAGAATGGACTGGGAAATATTTTCCACATTGTTTTTGACCCAAGTAAATAGTCATACTTGTTTTATGATTAAAAGCCCAAAAAAGTGCTGCTTTTTTGGGCTTTTAATCATAAAACAACATCTTGTTGTTATTAAATAAGCAAAACAAGCAAGTGATATGCACCGATCCCTCATTTACATTTTTTTTCTGATAACAAGTACAAGTCTGGCTCAATCACCTGATTTTAGAATCAACGGCCGCACACTGGGCTTTCTAAAGCAAAGAACCGCCTCCATCAG
>JBCBCD010000016.1:0-12653 GCA_038530915.1 Bacteroidota bacterium | reverse complement strand
GCATATTCAATGTCTCGATGAATTTAGGAGCTTACAAATCCACCACTTATGCTGCAGAAGTTGCCGATCTGGATAATGATGGAGATTTAGACATAGCTACTGGCAACGATAGAGCTCCAAATCGTATTTTCCTCAATGATGGTGAAGGTAATTTCACTGAATCTGGCTTTTTTGGAGCCAACTACGCTCCTACGAGAAATCTAACTCTCGGTGACGTAGATCAAGACAATGATATTGATATCATTATCACCAATAGAGGCACTAAAAACGAAATTTGTCTGAACGATGGTAAGGGGAACTTCAATGAAGTTCTTTTTTTCGGTGAAAACGATGATTCCACAATAGATGTAGAGTTGTATGATATTGACAAAGATGGAGATCAGGATCTTATCCTGGCCAATCGTGATGGTCAAGCCAATTTTATCTACCTCAATGAAAACTTAACTTTTACCAAAAAAATTCAATTTGGAACAGGAAAGGATGAGACTCGTTCGGTTGCAATAGCCGATTTTAATAAAGATGGGTATCCGGACTTATTAGCTGGAAATATCAATGAACCCAACCGCATTTATTTTGGCACGAGTGATTTAAACTTTAGCAAATCCATAGAATTGGACACGATCAATGACCTTACTTTTTCTGTAGACATAGCCGATTATGACAAAGACGGCGATATTGATGTTCTAGTGGCCAATAATCGAGCACCAAATTATGTCTATAAAAATTCAGGAGATGGTACTCAATTCGAAAGAATCCAACTGTCTTCCTTTGACTATAGAACCTACGACATCAAATTCATCAACATCAATAAGGATAATTACCCGGATATTGTAGAAGTCAATTCTGATGAGAACAATTTATTCTATTACAATTTGATTCCCAGAAAACAGAAATAATGCTAAGACAAGCACATAAGCTTTGTTTATGTGCTTGTCTTTCTATATGCTCTTGGACCCTTTCCTTCTAATAGCTTAATCTGCTTGCTAAATGCACTAAGCGCCTCATAACCAAGCAGGAAGGCAATGTCTTTAATCATTATATCCTTTCTAAACCTGAGCAATTCTTTTGCTTTTTCCATTTTTAAGTAAATCAACAACTTTGTTGGTGGCAAGCCGTAGACCTCCTTAAACAAGCGATTGAGATAAAAAGGAGATATATGCGCTACTTGTGATAATTCCTTGAGACTAGGTGTCTGATCCAGGCTATTGTATAAAAAATCATAAGCTGTATCCAACTTAAGGAATATGTCTTTTTTGTGCTTATAATCGTGAATGCTCTTTAAATTAGCAAACTGTTTGCTGAGTATATTTTGATCTCGGAATAAAGCCTCTGCAATGGAATAGTAATCTTCTTCCAACATCAGCAAGCATCTATCTCTTTGATACACCTGAATACATTGATTTAATTGAGCTTTAAGTAAGTAAGAAGTAAATATAGGGCTGTCCTTAAAATGAACCCACCGATCTTCATAAGTACCGTTTAAGGACTCTAATGGATTGAAAAAAACGGATTGATGAATATCATTTAAAATCTTTTGTTCAATAAAAAGAGAAATGCCATCACCTTGAATGAACCTTGGGCAAGTCATCGAATCTTGATTTACAATCAAGGTTTGGCCAGTATTCAAATCGATTATATCATCATTTATTTCATAGGTCTCCTTGCCTTTAAAAGTGTACTTAATGGAAAAGTTTGATTTATAACTATAATCGTAGTTATTGATAAGATATACACTGGACAAATAGAAATTATTCGTAAACTTCTCTGGGAAAATACTTTTGGGGGTGTTGTTATCTATAAATACAGCTTCATTTTTCATAATTCAAACTTAAATACAGCAACAAAATGATTACACTCATCTTGGGTTATTTACTCAATAGCAGATGATCAAAACCATCAAATACACCAAAATAGATATCCGGCTTTCCATCATTGTTAAAATCAGCTACTTCTACATCCACTCCACCTGAAATAGTAGTACTAATAAATTGATCGGTCTCATCAGTAAATATCCCTCCTTCATTCAAGAAAATCTGATTAGGCGAACCGAAAGCATTCGCAATCAACATATCTAAATCTCCATCGTCATCCAGATCAGCAAAATCAACATCCAAACTGATGTAAGTATTTTCCCCTACATATCGATTGATGGTTTCATCAGTAAATTGACCATTTCCATCATTGATTAAGATTCTATTGGCGGGGTCTTTTTGTTGAGGTGGGAAAAAATTGACATTGGCAAATACGATGTCCAAGTATCCATCTCCATCAATATCGGCAAAATCTGCTTCTCTCGTTTCTTCGATCACACCTACTTTTAGGGGCAAGCTTCCAAACTCGAAAACCCCTTTTCCATCATTGATCAACAAGTAGTTGCTGTCTTCATTTCCCAACAAAATGTCATCATCTCCATCATTGTCTACATCACCAAACTCAACATCCTGAGTGGAATCAAAAATGGTGGGTATCCTTGAATTCGCTTCATTTGTAAAATTGCCCAAACCATCGTTTATCAGCAGGAAGTTCAAACCATTGTTGCCCATGAATAGGTCTAAGTCTCCATCTGCATCAACATCTGATGCATCTATGCCATTCGTAATTCCAGTCACAGGAAATAGATCTGTCACATTCTTAAAGCTTCCATCGTCTTGTCCCTGATAATATTCATTGGTAGCATTGTCTTCACTTACGAAAACGACATCCATATTACCATCGGCATTAAAATCTCCAATAGCAATATCTTCACTGTCAAAATTCAGATTTGCGAATAAAGTGTCTATTGCTACAAAGCCTCCTTCTCCATTCCCTAGTAAAACCAGATTTTGTACATACTCCATCGCTAAAATTAAATCAAGATTGCCATCTTTATTCAAATCCAATACTTCCGCGTCCATGGAATTATTGATGGTCTGAAAAGGGACGTTTCCCATCTGGAAGGGGGTAACAATATCTGGAGTGCCTCCTCCTGGAATTACAGGAGGTTCTTCCTTTTTCTCACAAGAAAAAAATAGGATACAAAGACTACAAAAAATGAATAGCTTGAAATACGTGGATTGTTTCGTTTTTTTACCTAAATGAGCCATAATCATAATTTTAATTTAAGAAGCAAAGCGTCAATAAACTCTTCTTAAACTCAATTTAGGTTACCCAAAAAATCAAAACTTGTCCAATCTTGCTATTGGCTATTAGATGTCACAACTAAAAACAGCTTAGTCAGATAAGTGACGTAACAACAAGCTGAATGACGTAATTATAAGTTATATAACAGTTTTTCATCACAATCAGCTGTGGTTTTATCAAGCTAAATTATTTATGCAAAGTCGGCACTAAAATACCAATACCAGCTCCCACTGCATAACCTACCAAGACATCTGTCAAAAAATGCTTCCCTCCTTTTATCCGTTTATAACCTGTAAAGGCCGGTATAGCAGCAGCCAATCCCCATACAATGGGAGCAGCTTTACTATCCGGATAAAAATCATCATACATTTTTGCGGCTAAAAAAGAATTGGCAGCAGTAAAAGAAGTGTGGCCGGAAAAGAAAGAATACTGAGCCGATTTTTTCATTTTATAACTCATGGGAACATTTTCGTTATACATATAAGGCCTTGGCCTCTTTACCAAGGTTTTGGTAGCATTGGTGACTCCCCAGTTTAAAAGCATCGTCTCCAGGTAAATAAGACTTACTTCACCACCGCTTTGTCTTGGCGTATTATCCAGGAAAAGAAGGAATGGCAATGCAAAAGAGCCAAAAAGAAAGCGGTCGCTGGTTTTTTGTGCTGTACGAGAAAAATTATTGACTGACCAACGATCAATGCCTGGAATTTTCAATGGATCCAGTTTGTTTATTTCATCTTCTTGTAAAACAAAAGTTTTCAAATTGAAATAGGCCGAGGCGCCATTTAATCCTCCGGCTGCACCCAGGATACCGAGTTCCCTCCCTGTTTTTAGTTGATAAGGCGTTTGGGCTAAGAGTGTTGTGCAACTGAATAAAAGAATGATAAGAATACGCATGAATGTTGAGTTTCAAATGGTAAAGTCCCAAAATAAAAATATATAAACTAGTGATAAAAATACACCTCAAGTATTAGTTCTATAGTCTTGAATAAAATGTCGTCCAAAATGAGAATGCCCCTTTTTCATACTACTTTATAATGGTATTTTGACCAATACTCAAACTTTGTCTATTCTGGGACAGTGCAAAAATGCCAGATTGTCCTATGTTTGTAGACGTGATAGCCAAAACAACACATATTGCGATTTTATATTTCAGCCGCTCTGCAGAATCAGAAAGGCGATACAAGCATTGGTTTAGTTCAAAAAATGAAGCTAAAAACCAAGTGCTTGCAGAAGCATTGATCCAGCAATCTAAGTTGGCAGCACAAAAAACTGGCTTACCCGTATTTCACTTTCACGAAGGCAACCAGAAAGGAGCCAATTTTGGTGAAAGATTGGCTAATGCTTATCAAGAGATCTTCAATCAAGGCTATGATGCAGTAGTAGCCATTGGCAATGATATTCCTGAATTACACAAAACCAATTGGAATTGGGTATTTGATCAGTTGAGTCAAGGGAATAATATCTTGGGACCCACCACCAAGGGTGGAGCGTACCTCATTGGATTGACCAAAAAAGCTTTTAACAAATCGACTTTTCAGGCACTCCCCTGGCAAACTTACGATTTATTTGAAGCGCTAAAACAATACTGCTTTTTTAAAAGCTGTACTCTTTTTCTCAAAGTTTTGAGGGATGTAAATACACTTAAAGATTTACTCGCACTTAAGAATAGTCAATTCTTACATCAACATTTTAGAACACTGATTTTTGCTTTAATCTCTAGTGTTGCTAAAATTCAGATACGCAAAAAACTTCTATTAGCATTTCGCTTTCGACTCTTATTGCTTCCAATGAGAGCACCTCCTTTTTAGTCGTTCATTCACTTATTTTTTCCCAAATACATAGTTATTTCCAAATGCAAAGCCAGTCTTTGAAATCATATGATTTCCAGGATGATTTGTATTTGGAAATAGGGCAACACACCTAATACTCTGATAATCAAGCAAAAATTTCAATCACGTTCACACTCAATTTTATGATGAAAAGACTATTACTATTGGCCTTGTTCTTCGTTTTTACTCAAGGCATCTTTGCTCAGGCATCTTTAGAAATTTCCTTAGTCGACAGCCTTCAAAATCCGGTAGCTTTCCAAGCCATCAAGATCAGTAATGATCAGATTGGTTATGAAAAAGAAGCCGCTTCCGATGAAAATGGTAAAGTCCAACTGGATGGACTATCCACTTCAGGCCTTTATTCGATTGAAGTAATAGGTGGCACCTTTTATGAAGGATTAAGCCTTCAAAATATTTCACTTATATCTGATCAAACAAAAACAGTAACACTCATTTTGAGTGAACAAACCATCAACATAAATGCCATCACTGTATTTGCTTCAGAATACCAAACCATCAATTCCATCGATGCTGAGGTTACTTCTGAATTAAAAGCAAAAGAACTGGTAGAGCTACCTATAGAAGGTCGTGATATCACTCGCGCATTATTCCGCCTTCCAAATATTACTCAGGCAACTGGTTTTTTCCCTGAAGCACCTACTGTAGCCATAAACGGAGCCAACTCATTGTACACCAATTATCAAATTGATGGTATGGACAATAACGAGAACTTCCTGGGGGGGCAGCGCTTTGCAATGCCAATAGGTTTCACCAAAAACATTACAGCTCTAACCAATAACTTCAGTGCCGAGCATGGTTTGACTTCCAATGGTATTATCAACATAACGACCAAATCGGGTACCAATGAGACAACAGGTGAAGTATTTTACGTTACTCGCCCGGGCCCAGGCCTTGACGCGGCTTCTCCTTTTGCACAAAGAGATTTATCCGGTAATCAGGTAAGAGATGGCTTTCAACGTCACCAGGCCGGTTTTGCTATAGGTGGGCCTATTGCTAAAAACAAAACTTTCTACTTTCTGAATGTTGAACATACTACAGACTTAAAAGACAACTTACTAAATGTGCCTCAATTGAACCTCAACGAAACAGTTGCAGGAACAAACAACTTTACCTATTTATCTGGTAAAATTGATCAAAACTGGTCCAATAAATTCCGTTCTTCTTTACGGGCCAATGTCGGCATTGTGAATATTGAACGCCAAGGTGGAGGTTTGGAAGGTGGTGTCACTTTCCCTTCCGCAGGAAATCAGCAAGATCGCAACTCCATTAACATTGCATTTAAAAACACTTATGTAAGCGAAAACTTCACCTACGAAGGCAACTACCTATATGGCGCATTCAGATGGAATTATGCAACACCGCAAATAGAGCGTCCTAATGTAACTGTTTTTGATCCTCAAGGAGTTACTTTAGCTACACTTGGACATCCGGGCTTTGTATTTGATGACCATGAAGACACCCACGTCATTCAGCAAAAATTGACCTTTTACCTAAAAAACCACCGTCTTAAAGCCGGCATGCAATACAAAACCTCCAACTTTGAATTGTTTGGTGGTGGCAATCCCAATGGAAGTTATACAGTCATGTTGAATCAGGAAGAATTAAACCAATTGAATGCTTCGGGTGTTGGGGTTGATTTGGCACCTGAAGACATACCTTCCTCTGTTGAAGTATTGAACTACAGTGTAGAATTGCGTCCTAACTCTTTTGTAAAACGCCAAAACATTTTAAGCTTCTACATTGAAGATCAATGGACAGTCAATTCGAAATTGAATTTCAACATCGGTTTGAGATACGACTATGACAACTTGTCCAAAGGTGGTAATTCTCAGGGAGACTTAAATAATATAGCACCAAGATTGAGTGCCAATTATAAATTGACAGATAAGTCATCTATTAGAGCTGGATATGGTATTTACTATGATAAAATCTTATATGCTGTTCATTCTGATGCTCGTCAGTTTTCATCCAATCATGAAGATTACAGAAGGCAATTGGATGAATTGATACGATTAGGCATCTTGGGCGACGATACTGTATTAGAAAGAGTTACTAATGATGGTAATGTAGCCGCAAACGATCCAAATACAGCCTACTTACAAGGCCCTACAGCCAACGAATTGCAAGATCAAAGATCGGGCATTTTCCAGAACGAACTGCGCATTTTGAATCCCAATGGTTATGACAATCCTTACAGTCACCAATTCATGTTGGGCTATCAACACAAGCTGAATGACAAGACTATTTTTTACGTAGATGCGATGCACAATCGCTCCTTCAACTTATTTAGAGTAACCAATTTAAATGCTCCTGCGCCTTATCCAATCGATCCTAATAATGTAGTAGTTCGCACAGGTGCTGAAGCAGATTTAACTCGTCCAATTCCAATTTTCACAGATAATACAGGCAGCTACGCACTCATCAGTGGGGATACCTTAAGAGGAGTAGCCCGTAACATCGTTATGACCGAAGCAGGAGGAAGATCCAATTATTGGGCTTTAAACTTCACCTTACAAAAAGACAAAGGCGATGACAATTATGCCTTCCGTTTGATGTATACCTTGTCTTATCTGGAAAACAATACCGAAGACATCAATTTCAGAGCCATGGATAGCAATGACTTTGAAGCAGAATGGGGACCATCTATCAACGATCGCACTCACTTGATCAATGGTATATTTAATTATTATCCTACCAATAATCTAACACTAACCTTAACTGGCTTACTACAAAGTGGGCAACCTATCAATAGAATCCCTGATGCTTCCATCTATGGCACCTCTGATTTGAATGGTGATGGTCGTGCATTCGGTGATGCTTACGTTGGCAACAGTGACCGACAACCCGGTGAAGATAGAAATAGTGACAGACTACCCTGGTCAACAACTTTTGACCTAAGTGCGTTCTACACCTTTAATGTCGGAGAAAACCAGATTGAGATCGGAGCACAAGTTTTTAATGTTCTCAATTCAGAAAACTTGAGCGGATACGCCAATAATGCGACACAATCCAATCAAATTCAGGTAGGTCCGGCAAATTCTGGAGAATTGGTAAGGAGAAATGCAGCTCCACCAAGACAATTTCAGTTTTCGGCGAGATACCTGTTTTAATGCTATCATGTTATTATGCTTTTATGCTGTCATCTTTTTATACTTTAATGACAGCATAGCAGCATAACATTACAACAGCATAAATTAATCATACTTATGAATAAGTACATCTATACTTTAATTATTGCGCTCTTCATCTTTAGTTGTTCTTCAGACGCTCCTACCGAAAGCGGCCCTGCATTGGCGGATTTGAGTTGGGAGGAAATTGAAGCAGAAGCCAAAGGTAAGACCATTACCTTAATGATGTGGAAGGGAGATCCTTTAATCAATAAGTACATTGGCCAGTATGTGAGTCCCAAGGTAAAGGAGTTGTACGACATAACTCTTAATGTGGTTGATGGGCAAGGAACCACCATCGTGAGCACCCTGATGACTGAAATTGAAGCTGGAAAAAGAGAGAGCGAAATTGATATGATGTGGATCAATGGTGAGACTTTTTTCCAGTTGAGACAAATCAAAGGATTGTATGGCCCTTACCTGGATCAATTGCCTAATAGTCAATACATCAACCGAGACAATCCATTCATTGCTTTTGATTTTCAACAACCAATAGATGGATATGAATGTCCATGGGGTAATGTACAATTGGCTTTGATTTACAATTCCGAAAAGGTAGCTCAGCCACCAATGGATCTGGAGGAATTGGAAGCATGGGTAAGAGAAAATCCGGGTAAATTTACCATAGGATCTGATTTCACGGGCATGACCTTATTGAAGTCTTGGCTCATCCACTTTGCTGGAGGACAAGAAGCCATAAAGGGAATATTCAATGAGGATTTATACAAAGAGGCAAGTACTCAACTTTGGGCGTATGTCAATAGGATCAAACCCTATTTTTGGAATCAAGGAGAAAGCTTTCCTCAATCAGTAGCTCCCATGCATCAGATGTTTGCCAATGGTGAAATCTATTTTACCATGAGCAATAACGATGCTGAAGTTGATAACAAGATCAATGAAGGACTCTTTGATGAAAACAGCAGAGCCTACGTACCTACAACAGGAACCATACAAAACTCTCACTACTTAGGTATCTCAAGTAAGTCTGCCCATAAAGCAGCAGCTATGGCCGTGATCAACTTCATGATTTCTCCTGAGGCACAATTTGAAAAAATGCAGCCTTCTGTTTGGGGAGATAATACCATACTTTCTATTGACAAGGTTCCTACCATTTGGAAGGTAAAATTTGCCAATATCCCCGGGCGTACCTATGCTCCAAAAAGATCAGAAATCCAACAATATGCATTGATGGAACCTGCTCCGGAATACATGATTCGATTGTATGAAGATTTTAGAACAGAAGTGATAGAAAAATAATACTAGTGAAGAATAAACTGATTTTGGCACTGTACTTTTTTATAACTCTTGGTCCTTTACTCATGGGACTTGGGTATTCTTTGCTGTACAGCCTGGGCCTTATTGGTTTATTGAATGATGGCTTTACCTTAAAACATTGGATCAGATTATGGAATAGCAATGATGCATTGGGCAGTCTTTGGTACAGCAGTTGGTTAACAATCATTTCTTTGGTATTGACCTTGTTTTTGGCCCTATGGACAGCTTGGTTTTTTATAAAAAACAAGAGTCGTGGGAGTTATAGTGTTTTGTTTTTACCATTGCTATTTCCACCTTTGATTGCTGCTTTTGCCTGGTATTATTTACTTAGCCCGAGTGGCCTCATTTCCAGGTTCTTCTATCAAATTGGATTGATTAACGGTATCGATGGATTTCCAAGAATGGTAAATGACAATTTCAGTGTAGGTATTCTTGTGACACATGTGTTTTTGGTATTTCCCTTATTTACACTACTATTTATTGAACAAGCTAAGAAAGAAAGGATGGCTGAGTTGTTGAGTTCATCTCTGACTTTGGGTAGCAATTACATGCAATTCATCCGCAGGGTTTACATTCCTTTGTTGGTGGAAAAAACGCAATCTGTCATTTGGTTGTATGGCATCTTTCTATTGGGAACCTATGAAGTACCTCTACTATTGGGGCAAAGCAGTCCTAGAACAGTAACTATTTTTATCACAGAGAATATGCGCCGATACAACCTGGAAGACATCTCTGTAGGTCACGCTATGGCTGTGATTTACAGTTTGTTTGTCTTATTGATCATTAGTGTATTTGTAAGAAAAAAAGCGATTTCATTATTTTGATAAAATTGAATCGATATATCAATCTGCTGTTTGTTACCTTACCGCTGATAACCATCCTCTACTTATCTGTGGTATCTGCATGGACTTTTCCTATTTTATGGAAGGCCCAATACACTCTTTCTCATTGGAAAAGTCTAATGGACAGCAGCAACGGGCTATTTGTTAGTTTTCTATTATCGATATTCATTTCAGGAAGTATTGCTGTTTTAGCCACTCTATTTGGCTACTTCATTTCCAGGCAATTGTTGTTTGATAAAAATCAATCCAGGTTTATTCAATTGGCATTTTATCCCTATTTGATCGCTCCGGTCATTTTGGGTGCTATGTTGCAGTTCTATTTTGTCAGGTTTAATCTTACTGGAACGACTCTGGGTGTCTTTATTGCGCAGGCTTTCTTCATTTTCCCCTACAGTGTTTTGCTTCTATCTACTTTTTGGAACGATAAAATCCGACAGCTGGCTTTTCAAGCCAAAAGCCTGGGTGCAACTGATAGACAGGTCAACCAACAAGTGCTGTTTCCAATGGCCCGTCCCTGGATATTACTCAGCCTTGTCCAATGTTTCCTCATCTCATGGTTTGAATACGGTATAACGCAATACATAGGAGTAGGAAAAGTAGAAACCCTAACCATAAGAGCAATGAATTTTGTAAAAGAAGCCAATCCGCATCAAGCTGCTTTATCAGCCTGTTTGATGATCTTACCGGTATTATTAATACTGGTCATCAATCAACAATTGTTAACCAAAAGAAGCATGAGATGATCAGTTTAAAAGACATATATAAAACCTATCAGGGCGAAGCTGTTTTAAAAGGGCTTTCCCTAGAGCTAGCTGAGCAACAAACCCTGAGCATACTCGGCAAGTCAGGTTGTGGAAAGAGTACCTTATTAAAAATAATGGCAGGTCTGGAAGAAGCAGATTCCGGCAGCTTTCAAATCCATGATGAGGATCTGTTTGCTCTACCACCTCAAAAAAGAGAAGTGGTGTATTTGAGCCAGGAGCCCTTACTATTTCCCCATCTGAATGTAGCAGAAAACCTGGCTTTTGGGTTGAAAATTAGAAAACTTCCTAATCAAGAGATCAATGATAAAGTCAAGCAAATGGCTACTCAGATTGATTTATCAGAACACCTATTGAAACGCCCCCATCAATTATCAGGTGGACAAAAACAAAGGGTCAACTTTGGTAGAGCTTTGATCATCAATCCAAAAGTCTTGTTGTTGGACGAGCCATTTGGCAGTTTGGATGCCAACACACGCCATGAAATGCAGGAGTTATTCAAAAGCATTAGTACTACTTACAATATTACCGCCCTTTTTGTCACCCATGATTTAAAGGAAGCCTTATTAATGGGTGATCAGGTTGCCACTATGCAAACTGGCCTCTTAAAAGTCTATTCATCTATAGAAGCATTCATAAATGCTCCGGAGTCAGGAGCACAAGCAGAAATAAATTTTTGGAATCAATTTAAAACTGAAATAAAGTCATGAAAGATTTTGATCACATCGAATCCGTTTATTGGGTATTTACTCAATTGTGTAATGATAAATGCGACCACTGTTATAATTTTTCCGGTCCATTCGGAAGTCGCATTACTGAGGAAGAATGCATGGCCGTTATTGAAAATCTTCCCTCAAAAATAGACCGATTGATCTTATCAGGTGGTGAGCCTTTGGCAGAAAAAAAGAAGTTGTATATGATTTTGGATCGCCTAAAAGAGAAGTATGGCAATGAAACCCAAATTATGCTTCAAACCAATGGTGATTTGCTGACTGGTGAAATATTGGACATACTAATTGAGAAAGGTGTCACACGTTTTGATATTGCCAGTATTGATCGTTACCACAAGGCAGCAGGCAGTAGATTGATGATTCTGGCAGAATTATTTGAATCAAGAGGTGTGAATGGAGATGAAAAAGATCCATTGGTCAGAAAAGAAAATTATCTACACAGTTTCCCATTAAGTTGGGGGTATTGGGGTGCAACAGAAGATATGTGGTTGGGTGGAAATTGGGCGAGAGGAAGAGCAATGGAAAAGAATATTTGGATGCAAAACCCCGAACACAACTTCTGTGCAGTATTATCCGGTGCAATCGGCTTTTTGAATGGAGCTAAGAATATTCCACAAGAAATATCTGTCCAATTGTGGCGCATTAATCCATGTTGTCCAGGTACAAAATTTCCTTTAGGAGATGCCCGAATTGAGAAAGTATCTGATGTACTAGAAAGTGTATATGATAATCCAATTTTTCAAAAGCTTGACAAAGGTGATCCTTATTCAATGGGAGAATCCATAGGTATTTCAGAAGAATATGCCAGAAAAAGATGTGGAGAATTAAAAAATGTGTGCCTCTGGTGTGATGAGTTCTTTGAGAAACATTATGACATGAAAAAACTAGAAAAAATTCCAGCATGATT
>JBCBCD010000015.1:0-19978 GCA_038530915.1 Bacteroidota bacterium | reverse complement strand
AATAAACGCTTATATTTCTTTCTTTACCGGTGGTATTAAAAATAGTATTGAAGGCTTCTCGATCAGATTTTAAGAAGCGTTTTTCTTTCACATCATCCACCAAAGACTCAAAAATAGTAGTCGAATTAGCATCAAATTCAAAGTATAACTGAATAGAACGATTGCCTTCACGCATATGAAAAACAGGACTGGCAACAGAAAAGCCAATTTCACCATAAACCATATTGCGATCATCTTCCTGCTTAGCAAATTGTGATTCCCCAAAGGTAGGCCAAGGAGTATGTACCTGATCAAACTCCATACCTACACCATCCTGACTATTGGCGACAGGAGCGGTATATAGCTGACTGACTATTTCAAAATCCGTAATGGTTTCTCGGGAATCTTTATAAAAGAGTGCTGACTTTAAATCAGTGATGATTCCTCTGTTGGCATTTAATTCTCTGGTGGTTTCAAATAAAACAGCTTGGCCCTCCTCATCTCTATTGGCAATTAAGCGAGTTCCTTCCGGTATGGTGTGTTCGCCTACATTATCAGCCAGTTCAAAGTAAAGATGCACTTTGTCAGAAATACTGTCCAGTTTTTTCTGATGCAATATTTTGTCGTAATAAAAACTAAGGATTTTCCCTGGTATATCATTGATGCTATCCTGAGTATGACGGTAGAGCTTTAGAAAAGCAATGAGCAAACCCACATCGGGTTGGTGGTCACTTTTGTCTTCAATAGAACGGGTAAAATATTTTTTTGAGCTAAAAATGATGAAGCCCATATTGTCGTGAAATGCCCGATAGATGAGTCGCATCTGAATGAAAATGGCATCTAGGTCATTTTGAATAGGAAATTCATCTAAATCAAACTCATCATCAATATTCCATACGTCATTGAGTGATTCATAATCAGGATTGAAATCAGCTTCAACAGGCGCTACTGCTCTGAGTATACTGCCAATTTGCTGCAAATTAGCCCACTCTTTCAAGAGGTTGACCCTTATGATGGTGTATAATTCGGTCTCTATCGCCTCTTCCAATTCCCCATTGGTTAATGTAATTGAATTGAGGTTGATGTACCAGTCGTTAATGCGTTGTGCCAATTGGAAAATCTGATCATGCTGACTAATGAGTCCTTTTATCTTTTCGCCCTCATTTTTAGCTTTACGGTACTCAGAAGCCAGTTGATTGTTTTCATACTCAATATCGACCAGGTTGGTACTCAAAATAATAGAAAGGATGATAGAGATGTCTTTTTTAAAGATTTCATCCCAGAAGCCATCCGCTTCATTGTTTTTATTGAAAAACCGTATCAACGAACTGAATTCAACAACAAAGGCCAACAGATCATTCAGGCTTCGGTCATCCACCTGAATGGCGTCACTCTGCAGCATCTTGACCATCCTTGATGTTTGGCTGGTCCCCTTTGAGTAGGTTAATAAGTATGGTGATATGGAACTCATTTACTAATTTGATTTTAGGTGGGTGATATATCAGTCCCTTCAATTTTATAGAATGGGAATACGATATTAGAACGAATATTGGTCTTTCTGACGATGTAATTCAATTTGATGTATAAAATACCATCTTTTTGGCTGGATTCATCAATAATTACCTCCTTTAGTGTTATTCTGGGCTCAAAGTATAGTACGGCATTTTTTATCACTTCTTCAATTAGTCCCATCGTGGTGGCATCTATCTTTCTAAAGAGGATATCATGTAAATTACAGCCATACTGCAAGTTGGTAATTCTTTCTCCGGGCCTGGTTGATAACAGAATAAAAAGACTTTGCTTTATGTCATCTTCATCAGAGACCATTTCGACACCAGAGAGTGTATCACTGAATCTTGGCGGAAAACTCCAGCCGGTACCTAAAAATGATTTTGAATTTTCCAATTGCTTCGGTTTTAGTTGATCATTACAATAGCACCTTTGACAGTTGTCTGTCCGGAGCTTTTAAATTCACCCATGGCTGTGCCTTCAGCACTCATCTTCACATTAGCTTTCAAACTCACATTTAGTCCTTCCCCTTTTAAATCTGCTTTGCTTTTCAACTCCAGACCGGTAGTAGCATCAATCACTACTTTTCCTTTTGCTTTAAGGTTGATGTCTTTCATAGTATCAAGCAATATTCCCTTATTGTCTAAGACCACTTTGTTTTTGTTCTGGTCTTCAAGGGTAATTGACTTGTCTTTATCACTCAAGGTGATTTTATTTTTAGAAGGTGTTTCTATCTCTACAATTTTGTCTTTGTCATTTAAGACAATTTGAATCAGATTTTTGGTGACGATTGCTTGTGTTGAGTTGTCCTTATCCGCTGTGAAAGGAGGTGTATTCTTTTTACTGTAAAGGCTCCCCAGGATAATTGGAAAAGTTGGATCATTATTTAAAAAACCCAAAATCACTTCATCTCCAACCTGTGGATAGAAAAAGGCACCATGTTTGTTTGATGCAAAGAAAGAGGACAACCTGGCCCATACGCCATCACCACTTTCCTCAATAACAGGAATGTCTACTTGTACACGATGTTGATTATCCGGATCTCCGTCTATCTTTTTTACTACGCCTATACAAAGTCCCTGTATGCCCGGTAGCATGCCCGATGCATCAGGTAGGCTTATATTGGTATATTCTTCTGTATGCCAGGCTGAACTGAGGCCAAATTCAATTTTTGTAGTCCATTCTCCTGCTTGTAGTTTATGCACAACACCTGTAACTAAACCATAGCCATTGAAATAATCCCCCAATCCTGCAATCTCCACCAGTTTATTAAGTTCAACAGTAGCATTTCCATTACAAGTGACTGACCCTTGATATCTTGAATGACCACTTTTATCAACCTTAGCCTGTGCCCAGGTTTTTAACAAAGATTTCTCAATAGGAGCAGTGCTGGTAATGGTAAAATCTTCTGATTTAATCACTTCAGCCAACTTATCAACCTTAGTACTGGTATTGCCTTGATTGTTGACCTCACTTTTTTGTGATGTATTACTCACCATTTTTTGAGTATCCTGATCCCAGGAGGAGCATTCTACTTTTGCAATTAGCTTAGTGGAATCAATCATTAAATCTGACTTTATGATGTCTACACCAAAGGTCAAAGCAATTACAGAAGATCCACTCACTGCCGGCTTTTTTACTTGAAGTTTATCATCCTTATCCTGATATACCCATAAGCCATTTATATCTGCACGAGACAACATAAAGTCCCAATCCGTTGAATTGTATTGAATCAGTTCTTTATGTTGGAAAGAAGTGCTATCAACAGAAGGATTAAGGCCGTACTTATTGGCAATACTCTTTATAATTTGATCATCCTTTTGCTTTATGAAATAGCTACTCGACCTGTATAAAGTCGTTTTGATGGCCTTAGAAGAACAATAAACAATAGCTTTACTGTGGGAGTCATCATTTACATCTACTCCAACTTTAGTGATAATTCCTTTAAATACAATTTCATTATCAACGTGATAGCCCAGGCTTATCTCTACTTCTGTCCCTGGCTTCACTTTATCTGAAGAAAAAAAAGATAATTCTTGATCTGCGGGGTCAACATCCAAAATTACCAACTCGGCTGTAGCGATTCTATTGATCTTATGATTTACTTTAATGCTATGCAATTGATAAATATCTTCCAAAGGACTCCCGTCTAACTTGAGTTCATAGGTAACTAAGTCGATTTGTTGAGAAAGAGGAGAGTTGGATGTTATTTGTCTTTTAGCCATATTATTTGTCCAATGGAGGAAATGTTAGCTGTTGGCCAATATTCAATTCTCTGAAATTGATTAGGTTATTGGTTCTAGCTATTTCCAGGTAATATTTTGAATTTTTATAGACGTCATGTGTCATTTGCAAAATAGTATCGCCATCTCTTACTGTTTTTAAGTGAGTAAGATCAGGAGACCTATTCCAGGATTGCTTTTCATTGTAGCTGGGGTTGGAATGTTCTACAAAGCTTAGGTTGACTTTAGCACGTAAGACCTTTCCATCCTTGTTAAAGAGATTACATTCAATCTGCAGGCTTTCCAGGTGACAGTAAAAGATGAACCTGTTCCAGCTAACCCTCAGGTAGTTTTGCTTGTGAATTTCTCCTTCATATTCAAATACAACTGCTTGTAATTTAGCCAACCTATCTTCTACGGTATCATTTTTATCATTGTTGTATTCGATGACACCTGTGCCATCCAACATCAGTTCGAAACTTAATTTTGCAGGTGCAGCTCCTTTTAATTGGGTTGAGTTTTTATTGCCATGTGAGTTGCCTCTACGACTCATTTGAACACCTCTTTGTAAGGTGAATTTTTCAGGATTCACCCAGGCTTCAAATCTGAGACTGTCATCACCGCCTGCTGCATTCGCACCTGAAGCAAGAGGGTCATCGTGATAGCCTTGTATAACTAATTTGGTATCTGCCATTACCTTTCTTTTAACTTGCTTTCAATCAGCTTTTCAGCCTTATCCAAAAACGCTTCCAGAAGATGATTTTTCAGTTCTTCAAGTGCTTCTTCACTCAGCTCCATGCTTACATTTTCCTCTCCGCCACCTTTTTGATCAATTTCTGCTTTGATAATTAATTCTCTGATCTCTATGGGCATAGTTATAGTTTTTAAGGTTACTCTATCGTATAGTTTTGATAAACCAATTCTATGGTTTCGACAAAAACTTCATTTTTAGTAGCGCCCAAATCTCCATGAGTCCATTTCACGGGATAGGCGCGATTGATGTTCCAGGTAATCACATCTTCACCTTCTGCATTTTTCAATCGGATGACCGCGTTGACAGGTTCTATTTCTCCATCAAATTCTAGGACATGTTTTTTTATCCAATCAAAAAAAGGCTCTCTATAGTGAGATTCGAGTACACCCCGTTTAAGAGTTAATTTATTGTATTTAGTACGGACGGGGAGTTGATATACAAAAGTATTTACCCCACCTTCCTTAAGTGGCAAAGTTTCCATTTCAGCATTGATGCCGGTAACTTCACTACAGGAAATGGTGCCTATAGAATCTAAGCTAACTTCAAAAAAGAAACTAGCCAATGGATACATACTATTGTTAGGCATAAGTTTATCAGGTTAAGGTTGAAATCGCTGCAAGGAATGTCCTTGATAGACTATCCTCCCAACTAAGAATGTATTGTAGGCGTTCGTTTTACCCAAAAGATTTCTTTGAGTAAAACAAACGCAAACGAAACACCTTTGGCCGACTCAAAACATCCTGCCAGTAAGACGAAATGAGTGTTGAGCCGTCCGGATTACACTTTCAGTTTATGAAAAATTAGATAGAAAGTTCTACTGCTTCATAAGCAAATTCAATACTCTCTATCGCCACTTCATTAGCATCAGATTTCAAGTCAGTACCAGAGTATTTGATTGGAAATGCTCTTTGCACATTCCACGACATGACGGTTTCACCTTCTTCATCCAAAAGTTCTATTAAGATGTCCATACGAGTATCTTCTGCACCGTAGTAATCTTTATCATATATTCTTTGGATCAATTCTAAAAGGCGATCATCACCTTCGAATATACCTTTCTTTAAAGTAAGGTTGCTTGTTTTTACTAAGCCTGCCATTTTCATAGGGCTAAATACTTCGCTATCACCATGTCTGTATTCAATAACTTCGGTGTTAGCTTCAAGGCCTGAAACTTCCATAAAACTCATTTCTTCTCCGTCTATTTCTACACGGAAATGAAACTTTGGGATGGGCCATTGTCCTTCAAAATCTGCCATGGTCTATATTTTTTTAAGTGTTTTACTAATTAATTAAATGATTATTCTTCTCCACCTTCTTCTCCACCTTCATCACCGCCACCACCTGGCATCATTTGCTCGAAAGTAATTTCGATAAATTCAGCAGGTCTGGTTACCGCTACTTTTACAGAGATTCTCATGATACCATCCAGGATATCTGCAGGTGTCATGGTAGAACCCAAGCCAACCGTTGTTTCAAAAGCTTCAGTTGGGGAAGTACCTACTAAAGCGCCTGCTCTCCACTGACTAGCAAGGAAATTATCTATGGAAACCTTAATTCTTAACCAAGTTTGAGGCGTATTTGCTTCGAATACGAAAGGCTCAACCGCATTCTTAATAGACTGCTCAATCATGATTAAAGTACGACGAACACTGATGTATTTCCAGTCCTGACTATTTCCATCTAATGTTCTTGCGCCCCATACCAATACACCTTTACCCATAAAAGTACGGATAGCATTCACAGACTTACCATTGATTGGTGTGTTTAGATCCTCTTGATCTTCATTGGTCATATTTTGAGAAGGAGCCACTACTGAAGACATACCTACATTTGCAGGTGCTTTGAAAACCCCTTGAGTATTATCTACTCTTGAAATAACACCAGCCATTGCACCGGAAGGAGCCATTAAATTAACTGACCCTCTGACAGAACCTAAGACGGACTTATAAGCAGAGGCACTGATAGCCAATAGGGTTTGATGTAGAGTAGTATCACCCGCTGCAGCACCATCTAATTTACTGATCTCAGCTACAACAGCATTGTACTTTTTCATTGTTTTATCATCAACATCAGCTGCAGGAGCTGCTGCTGTTGCCTTCTTAGCAGGAGCTGCTTTCTTGTCGTCACCACCCTCAGCTTTTTTGGCTTTAGGAGCTGCCGCAGGAGCCGCACCACTAATAGCACCCAAATGAGTCAATTGAGCTTCAGCAGTTAGTAAGCTGATTAAAGCTTTGGTATCGGAAATATTGCTGTAGTCTATTTCACTTGCACCGATAACAGTTGTTTTGATCCATGGATAATAAGCTGCACCAAATGCAAGGAAGTTGTTGCCTACCATTTCGCGGAATTGGTCAACTACGTCATTGTCATCATAAGTTCTTGCTTTGTATCCATCATATACATCCAAAATAGCAAATCTACTTTGAGTATCACCTCCACAGTGCTGTAGCATAGCACTGTAAATAGAATAACACTCTTCTTTGCTAAGAAGTGTTGCGTCAGGAATAACTACTAATGTTGGTTCTTGCTCTGTCATCAGCGTCTGAAGGCCACCGTTGTTTTCTAAATCATTCAACTCATTGGCTTTTACTCCACCAGAGTAATCACCAACAGAAACAATGTAGCAAGTGCCCCCACCATTAGCGTAAAACATTTTTACGGCATTAAAGAGGTTGTATTGCGTTTTTGCATTAACAGAAACTTCGTAAGAAGTAGAGTTAGCGGTGTGCTTCAAGTTGCACTGAATTTGAGGTGCACCACCAAACATGGTAACATATTCCGCAAAAGAACTAACGCGTGTAGGTTTGTTGATCAAAGAATTGTTTCCTCTTGCTGCTTTCTCGGTGTAACCGATAAAGGCTGGAACAGCTGTTGGTACTGCAACTACTGAGCTTCCGAAGGCGCTTTTTTCTTTTATATAAACGCCAGGGGTTGCAAATCTTGCCATGGTTATTTTATTTTAGATGTTTGTATACAATGATTCAATTAAATGTAGAAATAAATTTCTGAGTAGATTTTTCCATTGGTACGGTTAGGCTTTATCGTTTTAAAATCAGGTAGTGGTAACCGATACGTGTGATTCAACCATTTCTTATCATACTTGATCTTCATTTCAATTTTATCTCCACTGGATAAAAGTTGTCTCAAAGCGAGGGCTGATTTGGACTCGGTTGCGTAGGCAGTTTTTCCATCGGGAAGTGTTACAGCTTCCGGTTTTGTAAATTCAATGGCATCACCATTAAAAGTAGCTTTAACTTCCGTTAGGCCACCATTGCCATTTTTCTTATCGTCAGATACAAGGTAGTATTTCCAAAATGTTTTTCTTTGCTCCATTTTGATCTCAAAGACCCGGGAGATGATGCTTTTTTGATCAAAGAAAGGAAAGGAGTTGGAAGCATGTTCGTCAATGTAAAGGTCGAGCATCGCAAAAACAGTTTGCCTGCGTACTCCTTCGACGGCATAAAAACTCAGTTCTTTTTTCTTTTTTATCAACAAATCGAAACTTCCATCAGGCAAATGCGATAGGTTGAGATGGCAGGTATTATTCTGTTCATCATAAGTCATGTTTTGAGGGGTTACCTCCTCATTGACATCATTCATGATTTTTATATCTTTCAAAGCCACTTTCTTTGGGAAACTAATCCCAAAAGCTTTGGGGCGTAAGACTTTCTTAAGGTTTTTATTGTCATCTAAGTGTGGGAGGGAGTGTAGATAGACATGATCCTCTTTATTTTCTAATGCAACATTGCTTAGCGCATATATTTTTCCAAAATCTTCTAATGAGAAATCTGTAAAATTGATTAGGTAAGGGTTGTCATTAATAACAAAAAAGGAAAGTTTCCCCTGTCTAAGGACTTTGTTATTCAGGAGCTGTTGTGCTTTTCCCTCATTGTACAAAAGAGTAAAGCCATCTTCATTTTCCTTGTAAAGGATGCGTGTGTTTTTGAGGAAGTTTTCAGTTGCAGGGGTAGGGACAAAACGCAGGTCTTTGCACACTCCGTCGGCATAAAAGGAGTGATTGCATTTCACGGTTAGTAGTTTTCCCCAATTGGAACTGATGTTTATCACATGCTTCCTGATCATGTAAATGGTGTTTTTGGAATTAATCAGCAGTTAAACCCGAAATAGGAGGTAATACATCACGTATTTTACCTTCATCCATATTCAGGGTCCTCAATCTATATATTACTGATGGAATATATTTGGCACCTAAGGCTGCCCATAAATTACTTATTTCTTTAAAATCTAAATTGAACATCTCTACACGCACCGTATCTCCAAAAATTGTAAATGTTGGATTGGCCTGAAAAAACCCAATCACTCCGGAGAGAAATTTTAAGGCCTCCGCATAATTGGTGAAATAGGCCGAAAACAATACATAAACATTGACATGTACCGGTATATCACCTCTTGATAAACCACCACCTGCCATTTGATTGGTGCCATCCCTTTCCACGTTAATCAAGGAAACGACTACTTTATTTTCTTCACGAATGGCAATTGATCCATCTTGCTCTACCAGATTGGAAAGAATAACAACTTCATCTGGAGCATCAAATTTCATATCCAGATATTCTCTAAGTTCTAGGGCAATTAACGGGATGAACTCGTGAATCATAATGTTTAGGCGTTTTCTAAATCTTCAATACTCTCTTCTAAAACTTCGGGTCTGTTTAATAAAAATTTCTTAATCTGATGTATGACTAAGCGCATCAAAAAATACCCCAAATAGCCATATAAAAGCCCCCAAAGAAACACATATACTTTATCTGCTGAAGAACCTCCGGCAAATAGAGGTAAGAAAGTAAAACAAGCTGATAAAAGAACGGCCATTGCTATATTTCGCATCAACTGTCTCAAGTTGAATTCTCCGGCAATAAAACCTCCAAACTTTTCAAAAAACAGCTTTATGTACTTCTTCATTAAGTATTATATTTTTAATCCTATATACTTTCCATATTTCTTCACATGTCGCATGTACTTGCGTAGTATCTTTGACAGCATATAGATGCCTGCCAATGCCATGGCTATATAAAAGGCAGCTGTTCCTTGTAGCCTCTCATCAATACAAACAATAAATAAAACCAGGAAAATGAAAGACGTCAAAGAGACATTGAACAGGTACTTTTTGTACTTAGCCAGAATGTTTCTGACTTCCCAGCTGGTAAATATGGTGTAGGGTACTCCTATAAAACCCAATAAGAAAATCATGCCTGCACCCAACCAACCCAATCGGGGAGGAGGTACACCAACATTGGTTTTGATTGAATGCCATAAGCTTTCACGTTTATTGAGATCACTGTGAGAATTGAATCCCATACCCCAAACTGATAGTCCCTTAAAACCTCTACCTCGAATGTACTTCATCTTTTTGTCAAGGGTAGTACTGTCATCAGCAAAATAATGATAATCCTTGCCGACATCCTGAAACAATACATAATCAGAGTTTTGATTTTCAAACTCTTTTTCATTGGTGTTGCCCAATGAATTATATGGAGATCGATCATTTCTTTTTTTCAAGCCGTTGTCATAGAAATAGTAAGTATTGTAGAATGGATATTCAATGACTACTTTTTCGCGAAAAGAGGGAAAGTCTCCTTCAAGAATAGTCCTGTAGCCATTTTTCATTACATGCTCATCCAAGGAGAAGTAGCTATCATCAAATAACCTGGTCGGTAAAGTGATCGGAAAGCCTGGCTCCACAAAATTAGCAGGTAGGTAAGCTTTGAGCACATATAAATCTACTACCTCATTGCCCTGTTTGATAAAGAAGCTAAAACGATCGGGATAATAAGAGGCTAATCCAAACATGATGGTGATGGGGTCGGCATCAGGATTGGAGTAAGTGTTCTTTATTTTTGCTACAAAGTTTTTGATATCCGGATTGAGTGATTCGAGATTCCTGTAGGCTGGATCAGTGTTGATTTGTAAATCTGTAAAGTCGATGTAAAAACCCAGTTTGTCTTTGGGGACTCCTATTTCTTTTTCCCAAAAATCAATAATGGTATTGAGGCTATCAATTAATTGCTCTTGTTGATTTTGATGGTTTTGAAAGAAGCTTTTGATGTCTTCATAGTTACCGGTTTGCTCAAAAATACCGATGTAAAGCAATATATTGATATTGGGATTATCATTGATCGCATGTTCAATGATGGTCTTTTTTCCGGACTGCACTTCTAGATGTCTTCTGAGTGCAGCTCTATCCATTGGTGCTCCGGTTTTGGGATTGATATCATACTCACCAACTACTAAATCCGTCAGCAAATTATAGTATTTGTGACCGGTTTTAGCATCCATATTGGTTTCACTTATCAAAAAAGAAGGCTCCAGTCCAATTACTCTTTGATTGTCAGCACAGCAATTGTATTGATCGATAGCTGGCTCGCCGCCTAGCCTGTTAAGAGCTTTAGCAATCTTATTAAGGTCTTTTAGTTTTAACTGAGCATTTGCAAAATTGAAGCAGAGAATGCTCAAAAAGACCAGCATGAAAATTCTTCGAAGCATTCTAATTGGTTTCAATATAAATCAATTGTTTGGCATCAAAATAAAAAGGAATGGATCGCACTTTATTATGATTACAAGCACAGATGTAATAATCGCCTAAATCCAGGTTGCCATTTCCATAATCTGAACTGACGGAAAAATTGGAAAAATAGGCACTGTAAACTTCTCCTCTTTCAAATCGAAGTTTGTTGTATTCGTCTACAATGGCATATTCAATCTTATTATTGCCTTTGTATTCAGCCCGCTCTAAAAATGAATTGTTTATTGATGAATAGATATTTGAAGGATTGAGCATTCTGGAAAAACTCATGAACTCTCTATCCTGATTTTTTATAAATGCATCTACAACGGGTTGACCAGCTCCTACCCAATATACCCAAGCTTCATTGTATTGTACCGCAAACTTTTTACACTTGATATTGGGAAGGGTAGGGTGGAGTTTTCCGCCCAATATTTCGGCTGTTGGCATGATTCGGAAATCCAAATCTAGAATATCCAACACTTTGTCTTTTTGTAAAAGCTCTTGTAATAAGGTTTGTAGCGCATCGGCAGTAGGATCAACTGCTTCCGCTTCTTCCTCTTCGGCCTGAACTTGCGATGGACCAGGAGTAAGGCCTGGTTTGGGTGGATCTTTAAATGAATTACCAGGAGAAGAAGGCCCCTGTGCAGTTCCGGAATTTTTGGCGGCTCTGTTATAATCAGTAGAAAGTTCTTTAAAGACCAGACTTTTGTTTCTTCCTAAAAAGTTAGAAATAAACCCACCTTTTGCTGCTTTGGGATCTACAAAAAATCTGAATTTGTATTCTCTGGAAGCAGTAATGGGAATGGTTTCGCCCATTCCATGTGTATTGCCTTCCAATTCATATTTTAAAAGCCCTGCATTTTCACCTCCACCATTAAATGTAAATTGGTCATTTACATTTAAATAGGTTTCTAATTCAATATAATTGTTGATTCTTTGATCTTTTCCTTCCACACCGACCACTATTTCATTGAACTTAAACAACTGTTCCTGTCCTGCTTCATCGTATTTTCTGGTGTCAATTTCAAAACTAAGATTTAAACTAGTACCTCTACCGGACCCTTTGTATTCTATGGTCAATTGATGGTTTTGAGGCTCACTTGAATTGACACGTGGAGATCTGAAATTTTCATTTCTTAGGTCAAAAGGCCTGTCATCTTCAACCATGTTTTGCCACATTAATCGCACATCACCTGAAATACTTCCTTTTGTACCTTTAATGATTAAGCGCTCACCTTGTCTTAATCTAAAAAGTAGCCTTGGACTAAGCTGTTTACTGACTTCTATATTGGAAAGTTTGAAACTGATATCTTCATCACTCTTATCAATCTGCTCGAATCTACTACTAGTGAGGATAAGTAGTAGTAGGGTGCTCAGGATGAGCCACTTGGAAGCATGTTTGGTTGTAATTGTTTTCATCAGTTTTAGGAGTTTAGTAAAATTGTTAAAACTTTACTTTTGCTAAAATAGAAGATTTTTTGGTGAATTGTAATATTCAGATCTAAAAAAGTCGGCATATCAAGAAATATGTCGTAAAAAATTGTAATAAGTCAACCTGTTGTAAAATGTTTTTATTGTAAGATTTTTAGCTTTGTAAGGTCTTCAATTCGAAAAGTTCCTAAAACACGATCACTGATGGCAAAGAATAAACTAGTTATTAAAGGTGGGAATGATGACAGTAAAGGGGATAAAATAAAAATCAAGGCCAGAAAGGATTTGGAAATGAAGGTAAAAAAGAAACCTTCTTCATCCCCTCAAAAACTGGACCCAAAAATGATTCGTGTAGCAGGACTGGTTATTGGCTTGTTGTTAGTAGTGGGCTTGGGATTTTGGTTATTAGCTGCACAGGGAGAAGGAGCTGATAGGCTGGAAAATGCTACAGAAAGTGAGATGGATTCAAATAACGATCTTATTCAAATTGATGCCAACGAATTCAATGCCGGGGATAAAAAGGTAGGACAGGACACTCGTACACTGGTTAGAGAAATGAGGGCCCAAAATGTAGACAATAAAGCCATCAATTTTTTGACAGAAAGATATCGACCTTTAATGACGGATAGAGCTGCTTTTGGTGGAAGCACTTATCAGTTTTTTTACCGAAAAGGTTCTGATGAAAGCCGTCCTGTTTATATGAAGTATAAACCCAACAAATTGGAAACCTATACTTTTAAATTTAGTCCTCCCTACAAAGTATCAGAAGAAAAGAATGAAGTAGAAATAAAAGAAAAGATCGATGACATCATTATCAGCGCTACTCAGGAAGAAGAAAAAGATCAGGCTTTGCTTTTAATGAGAGCATTGGTAAATCAAAACATTAACCTCTCTATCATTGACTCACTCGATAAAATCCTCTCTTGGCAAGTAGACCTGAGGAACTTAAAAAATGAGGATCGCATTAAAGTTATATACGGTGTAGAATATGTAGACGAAGAATACTATCGCCTGGGTGCCATTCAAGCCGTGTATGTGAAAAGTGAAGAAAAAGAAGTTTATGCTTTTAGATATGAAAATCAAGGCGAAGTACAATATTATGATCAGCTTGGACGCTTATTAGAACGTTCCTTCTTGACTTCTCCGATTAGTTATGCTGAGATTTCTTCTCCGTTTAACCCAAATAGGAAGCATCCTGTGACAGGTGAAATAAAAAGACATGGCGGAACTGATTTTGCAGCTCCCGAAGGAACTCCCATTAAATCAGTGGCTGATGGAGTTGTCCAGGATATCAAGTATACGGTTTATGGAGGAAACAGAATTAGCGTTGTACACGATGACATATACACAACTACCTATTTGCACCTGTCAGCCTATGCTGAGAATATGACTCCCGGAGTCGAGGTAAAACAAGGGCAAGTAATAGGGTATGTCGGAGCTACTGGAAAAAACATTACAGGACCTCATGTTTGCTTTAGGTTTAAAAAAGGAGATCAGGAAGTCAATCCTTTTTCTGAAGACCTTAAAAGTCCTGAATTTTTAAAAGGTGAAGCTGCGGCAGCATACGTAAAATACAAAGACTCAATCATACAAAGATTTCAGCAATTGGATTTTTAACATACAAGTGAGGAAATACAAATATTAGAAAAATCCCATAACCCTTAACCTTTGACAATGAAGCAAGCTTCTACACTTCTTTTTCTTATCGTCCTTTCTTCAACACTAATTGGACAAACCGTCCAAAAGTCTCCGACCGTCAATTGGGAGCACACCTATGGTTTGAGAAAACCGGATAAAATCAATAAAACTATATTCAATTATAAAGGAACATATACCTCTGTAGGAGATACTGAAAATCGCTCGGAAGGAGGAAAAGACATTTACTTATTGATTGTTGACAGGGAAGGAACAGTGGAACTTGAAAAAACAATAGGTGATACGGGTGATGATGAAGGAAGGAGTATTGAAAATGCGATTGATGGAGGATATTACATTGTAGGGTATACCAATTCTTCCGCCTTGGCAAGATATGGGAAAAAAGATGCGATCATACTAAGAGTCGATGAAAATGGAACAACGCTTTGGTTGGAAATCTTAGGTACAGATGAAGATGATGTAATCAATGATATTAAGTTGGGGTCAGATGGATTGCTTTATTTTACCGGAGAAAAAAAGAATGTACTTTGGGCCGGAGCATATGATCCACAACAACAAGCTTTGATATGGGAATATCAGATGGGATACGTTGATCCGGATCCCTCTACCGGGGCTGCTTTAGTCCTTGATGACAACAATAATTTAATCATTTCAGGTTCAATAGAGAAAGGAAGAAACAAACAAGCCACTTTACTCAAATTGGATAAAAATGGCAATGTACTTTTTGATAAGTATATTGATGAAGAAGTTTTTGTCCAATACAAAGCGGTCAATATCAGTGGGAAGATATATGATTTGGAAGGCACCGACTTAATCATCACAAGAGAAGGAAATTATGCAGTTGTTGGCAATGCCAATACCGAAAGATACAATAGCGATGTCGCCTTGATCTTGTTTTCCCCTGATGGGACGCCCATATATACCCGCTTGTATGGTAGTCGATGGGATGATTATGCCAATTCTATTGAAGTAGATTATTCCAATCATTTATTCATCGCCGGAAGAAGTGTGGAAGAACGTGGAGATACTAAATACAAGGCACAACTCTTTAGGGTTTCTGCTGAAGATGAAGGACAACGGATATGGAAGAACACCATTTTTTATGGTACCAAGCAAAATGATGTATTCTATGATCTCCTTTTTTCTCCCGGTGGAGAAATCTTGCTAAGCGGTGTAAATAGAGATAAAAGAGCATGGATGATCAGTCTGAAATCAGAAGGATACCCACAGGAAGTGCCCGAGATTTATGGAATGCGAATAGACAAACCTTCTTTATCAGATAAAGACAACAATAACGTTCTAACTCCTCTAATTGAAAGAACTACCTATGATATTCCGCTTAGGAATGTTTCAAACGGTGACTTTTATGATGTTGTTGGGAATATTAAAATGCTGGATACTGTACCTGGTTTGATCCATCCGTCCAGTGTAGCGCTGGGAAATTTGCCTTCAGGCGGAACCAAAGAAATGCGCATTCCTTTTTTCGTCAATGATGAGGCTTCTGAAGGAACCGTCCGCTTTTCTGTAGAGCTAAAGTCGGGGATTTATACCTACCTTAATGATACCATTTTTACCATAGATGTGATCAGAGATCCAAAGCCTAATCTTGTTTTAGCCAATCCAAAATTTATCCCCCGATCAGGTAATATTATTGATAGAGGGATTCCTATATTATTAGAAGTAGACATCATCAATGAAGGCAATGCAAGAGCAGAAGAAGTACAAGTTGCTTTCTTTACAGCTGACGGCATAGAAACAATCAATCAAGAGAATAATCAAGGGAAAATAGGTAGTTTACAACCCAATGAACGAAAACGAGTATCGGTAGAGTTTGTTACTTCCTCAACCTTCCCGGATGATATCTTATCCATCAATTGTATTACCAGGGAAGCACAAGATAAATTTGGCGATGAAAAGACTTTTCCTACCACAATAGGCAAGCTGGCACTCAATTTCCCGGATTTGCCTGAAGATTTAAAGGCAGATGAAGTGGCAATGGCATGGCCTTTAAATTATGAAAACCAAGAAGTTACCCTGGCAAAAGCACTTTTTGACAATAGCATTAAGTTGCAGTCTGCTAGTGCCATCAATGCTGAGGATTTACAAATATTGGTGAATGATGAAGTCAATACAGCAGTCATTAAATCTTTAGTACCTGAAAGGACTTCCCGAATTTTTACTTACGAGTTGATCCTAAAAAATCTACCCGTCAAACTGGGGCGTAATACGGTAAAAGTACAGTCAAAGTCGAGTGTTTCAGATCCTTTCATCATCAATTACGAACCTAAACAGGGCAATCTTTATGTCTATTCCTTTGGAGTAAGTTTACCCAACCAAGATAGCAGTCTAATGCATAATAATGCGGAAGCCTTTGCAAAGGTATTTAGCCAACAGAAAGGCGTATTTTACAATCAAATCTTCATCAATACCTTCACTGGAGAAGACAACACCTCTTCGAGAAAGATAAGAAACATACTATACAATGAGATCTATGATCAGGTTTGGCAAAATAAATTCAAACCGGAAGATATGATTGTGGTCTATATCGCTTCTTTGGCGAGCAATAAGACAGTAGGGAACTTCAGAATTAAATGTTCTGATTACAATGGATATTATGATTTGCCTACGAGTTTAGCTTATTCAGATCTAGAGCTATTTATGAATCCATTGAATTGTAAGAAATTATTAGTGTTAGATGTGCTATTGGATCGCAATTATGAAGAGCAGGAAACGGATGTGACACTTTCAAACAGTGTTATTCCTTATGTGGAGAAACAAAGTACCTTTCCGACCATTGTGCCTTGTCAATTGGGAGAACTGGCTTACACCAATCAATCGGATGCTAAAAGTGCATTTGTACAATCTTTTGAAGACCTATTGAATCCCATCAACAAAAATGAAATTGATAAAAACATAGATCGTTTAATATCTTTAAATGAATTATTTCAATTCCTGACAGGACGAATATCCAATATTCTAAGTCTTAAAAATCCACCTGTTCCTACTAAACAAACACCGTATTTAAAATCGGAATTTATGGAAAAAGACTTTGGCATTCTTGAGTTTACAGGAAACGAATGATTTTTTCAGCTATTAGGCTTTAGAAAACTACTTACGATACACATAAGGTTATTCAAAAAAATCCCCGCTTAAAACCAATACTATGAGAACTATTTACCATTTATCAGCCATCTTACTGGGCTGCTTTGTCCCATTCTTTTTGAGTTCGCAGTGTATTAATGATGGAGACTTGGCACCTTCTTTTTCTTTCGATATACCAAGTGGGGTAACAGTCACAGAAATAGAAATCAGAGTTAGTAATTTCACCGCATTTAGTGAGTGCTATACGGGCTCGAGGGTAAGATCTAATTCAGGGATTCCAGAGATTACTTTTTTGGGAAATGATACTTACACTGTCACAGAAACAAATATTACCGGGCCAAGTACTGAAACCATCCAAATAGCAGCAGATTTAAGTACGCTTAACTTTCAACCTGGAGATTTTCTGGAGTTTGATTGGATTGTTTTCATTAGAGCTACCGGTACTTCAGGATCGACCATCAATTATTCAGATGAATTAGGAAGTGAATTTTTCAATGCTACAGATGTAGGTTCTGTTGCAGCTGGAACCAATCGCGTTTCGGGCACCATCAATGTTACTCTGAGTGCTTCTTTCGTAAATGCTACTTTTTATCCAGACAATGATGGTGATGGTTTTGGTGATAATTCTGCAGAAGGAGTTATTGCATGTGCTTCTTTTTCTACCTGTTTTACTGAAGGTGCTTTTGCCAATAATAACGATGATTGTGATGATACAAATCCTAATGTAAACCCTGACGCAGAAGAGATACCCGATAATGGCATAGATGACAACTGTGATGGAAGAGATAGTACGAATTGTGTGGCAGATAGCTCGATGATTATGTTTTCTGATGAAAGTTTGGTCTTCAATTATTGTTCGGGTGAGACGGCCTCTACAGTATCTTTTAACAATGTAATTGAAAATCAATCTGCCAATTTTTTCTATGTAGTTACAGATGCTGATAGCATTATATTGGATACCATAACAGCTAATGTAGACTCAACTTTTGACCTGGCAACACTTCAGGAAGGTGACTATATGGTCTATGGTTTATCCTACAGCGATAGACTTACAAATTTGATGATTGGTGAAAAATTGAGTGCAATTACTGCCGATAAATGTGTCATCCTTTCCAGTAATATTTTATCTATCTCTATTTTTCGAACTGATTTTGTAAGACTATCATCAACCATTTGTGATGGTGATTCAGTAATGATAGGAAATAGTGTATATAAAACAAGTGGTTCCTATTCAGATACCCTGCAAAATATTCATGCTTGTGATAGCATCGTAAACTTAGACTTAACGGTCAATCCTGTTTTTTCTGAAGATTTACAACAATCCATTTGTCAGGGCGATTCAGTGGTAATTGGAAATAGTGTGTATAAGACAACAGGTAGCTTTGTGGATACTTTACAGACCATATTGGGTTGTGACAGCATCATCAATTTGGATTTGACCGTCAATCCTGTTTTTGCAATCAACCTTACAGAGGTAATCTGTGAAGGAGAAATCTTTACAGTGGGCACATCAAGCTATCGAACGACGGGAACTTTTGTAGATACCCTGAAAAGCATCAACAATTGTGATAGTATCATCACTCTTGATTTGACAGTGAATCCGGTATTTGTAGAAGAGTTTAGTCAGGAGATCTGTCAGGGTGAGTCGGTACAGATTGGTACTTCAACTTATACAGAAACAGGAGTGTATGTCGACACCTTACAAACGATATTAGGTTGTGATAGTATCATCAATTTAGACTTAATGGTCAATCCTGTTTTTTCTGAAGATTTACAACAATCCATTTGTCAGGGCGATTCAGTGGTAATTGGAAATAGTGTGTATAAGACAACAGGTAGCTTTGTGGATACTTTACAGACCATATTGGGTTGTGACAGCATCATCAATTTGGATTTGACCGTCAATCCTGTTTTTGCAATCAACCTTACAGAGGTAATCTGTGAAGGAGAAATCTTTACAGTGGGCACATCAAGCTATCGAACGACGGGAACTTTTGTAGATACCCTGAAAAGCATCAACAATTGTGATAGTATCATCACTCTTGATTTGACAGTGAATCCGGTATTTGTAGAAGAGTTTAGTCAGGAGATCTGTCAAGGTGAGTCAGTACAGATTGGTAATTCAACTTATACAGAAACAGGAGTGTATATAGATACTTTACAGACCGTTAAGGGTTGCGACAGCATCATTAATTTGAGTTTGACAGTCAATCCAGTGTTCAATGAGACGCTTGATAGGGTGATCTGTACGGGCGATTCTGTAGTAGTTGGGACTTCAGTATACAAAGAGAGTGGCGTGTTTGTAGACAGTTTACAAACTATTAATGGCTGTGATAGTGTATTGACTTTAAACTTGACTGTGAATGACGTTTTCGAAATAAGTTTGACAGAAGTGATTTGTGAAGGAGAGATCTTTATGGTCGGCACTTCTACTTACCGAGCGACAGGAGTGTTTGTTGATAGTTTGCTTTCCGTATCAGGCTGCGATAGTATAGTCACACTTAATTTGACGGTAAATCCGGTATTTGTAGAAGAGTTTAGTCAGGAGGTCTGTCAGGGTGAGTCAGTACAGATTGGTAATTCAACTTATACAGAAACAGGAGTGTATATAGATACTTTACAGACCGTTCAGGGTTGTGATAGCATCATTAATTTGAGTTTGACAGTCAATCCAGTGTTTAATGAGACGCTTGATAGAGTGATTTGTACGGGTGATTCTGTTGTAGTTGGCACTTCAGTATACAAAGAAAGTGGTGTATTTGTGGATAGCTTGCAAACGCTCTCTGGCTGTGATAGTGT
>JBCBCD010000014.1:0-20011 GCA_038530915.1 Bacteroidota bacterium | reverse complement strand
GAATTTCTGGTTTCTTTTTTTGCATATTTCTACAAAAAAAGAATAAAGTAATGTGGAATAGAAAAAAAGCTATTTGGAAAGTTTTTTTTGAAATTTCCATTTCATTTTGAAATTAATATTAGCAAATCTATTTTAATTCATTACAACTGTCTATAGGACTGTATTTTACAAATACTGAGAAACTCTACACAACTCCAAAACCATAGACAGTTGTAATGAAATGGGTAACAGAATTGACTTAGATAATTGAGCTTGAATTTTGCTTATAACTAAGGTCTTTGGTGTAGGGTTTAGGGTGTAGATACCCTCTACACACTACACCCTAAACTCTACACCAAAACACTCATGTTGACAACTATTACTTACTTAACTAGCAAGAAGACTATGAAACCAATCCTTTTTACAATATTCCTCTTAGGCATTCTCCCATCTATGGTAATAAGTCAGGAACTTGAAAAAGACACCTTTAAATTATTCTTTCTTGGAGGGCAATCGAATATGGAGGGACATGGCAAAAACGCTGACTTACCTAATTCTTTAAAACAGGAATTTAATAAGGTATGGATTTTTGAAGGGAGTCCGGCAGGAGATGAAGATAGAAATGGAGGATTGGGAAAATGGGAACTTTTAAAACCAGGTCATGGAACTGGATTTTCATCAGATGGTATCAACAACAAGTTATCCAATAGATTTGGTATAGAATTGTCTTTTGCAAAAAAACTACAAGAGTTTTATCCCAATGAAAAAATTGCACTGATTAAATACGCGAAAGGGGGTTCCTCAATAGACAGTTTAGCGGCACGTCATTTTGGTTCCTGGAAAATGGATTACAAAGGCACGAATGGCATCAATCAATTTGATCATTTTTTGACTACTTTAAAAGGCGCCCTCAATAATCGTGATATTGATAAAAACGACAAGGAGGATGTTTTAATTCCAGCTGGAATCATTTGGATGCAAGGAGAAAGTGATGCAGCCATTACAGAAGAAATAGCACTTCGATATTATTCCAACCTGAAGCGATTGATGGACTTGATAAGAATAAGTTTGCATAAGGATAATCTGGCTGTTGTCATTGGAAAAATTTCAGATTCCGGGAACAGCCAGGAAGGGAAGGTTTGGCCATATGGAGAATTGGTACAGTATGCACAGGAGAAATATGCAAGGACAGATCGGAAAGCAAGCATCGTTAGATCAACCAAATATTATAAGTATTCTGATCCATGGCACTATGACAGTAAGGGGTATATTGACTTGGGAGAAAAATTTGCCGAGGCAGTTTATCGATTGAATGAGGAATGATTGTAGGTGAGCATATATATTTCTGTCTCAACGCTCGAGAGAATCAGCCAATCTTTTATATTTTTCTTTCAAGTAGGTGAAATATTCATCTGAAGAATCAACTTCTTCAAAATCAGGATCTAATGGAAAAATCATTTGTCCTATTGTGTATGGATATAAAAGTTTAAATTCTTGGTCGTCGTTTGGTTTTACATCCTTTTTGAAAGCTTCATCTGTCAATCGGATGATATTATACCCATATAAGTCTATAGGAGTATCAAGCTTTAATAAAGCATCTATAATAGTATGCGGTTCTAAAATAAATGCTTCATATGCTTTCTTTCCTTGTAATATCACGAAACAACAAAAGTCAAAAATATCTTCTTCAGAAGCTACTATTGCTATTAACTTGACCAATTCATAAGTTGGCATGAAAAATAAAGCTCTAATTTTTTGTCTCAAAGAAAGATCAAATAGCAGTGTAAAATAGGAGCCGTATGAATTTAAGTGGGAGATCAAAAATTCTTTTTGTTCGTTAACAGAATTTTCCTTTCTAGACATTTCAATGATGTCCCAAAAATCGACTGCTTTTAAAAGGTCTTCATTCATCTAATTATAAGTTTTGTGTAAACTATAATATTAGTATCGTATCCTTCCTTTCCTTGAAAAGAAAACAGCTTCAACTGTGTATGAGTAGGTTAAAACTGTCGGGATTTTTTTATGCAAAATTGCTGGTTACGGGAAAGCATTAGGGATTTTTGTGAGAATTGAGTTCATATAATCTTAAAAAACAATCGCTATCAATCTCCCCAGAAGCATTTAGTCTGTATAACTTCTTCCTTTTATATAAAAAGGCATCGCATGAATCATTATATTCAGTATACTTATAAGACGGTGATAATCCTTTTTGAAATTCTTTTTTGAATTGATCGGATTTAAGAAAAAGGGTATCATTATTGAAATACCAATCACCAGTAACAATCTCATCTAAATAAGCCAACTTGTATTCAAAAGAATAATCTTCATTTAAACTTAAAATGGTACTTGGGTATCTATGTAAATAACAGCTGCTAACATAATCGGCTTTGGTTAGTATCCTTTGATTAAACGTACAACCAAATAGGAAACAGACTAGAATGCATATATATTTATTTTTCATTCTTTTCCTAAATAAAAAAGCCCTCACTTCCGTGAGAGCTTTTCATTTTAGTAGCGAGAGAGAGACTCGAACTCTCGACCTCAGGAGTATGAATCCTGCGCTCTAGCCAGCTGAGCTACCTCGCCGTTTTTTAGCGATTGCAAAGATAGGATAAAAAAATAGGGCATGCAATAATTACAGGCGGTTTTATTTTTCACGAAAACTAAAAATGAAATTTAGATCAGAAACTAAGGAATGACTTAATGCGAAAAGTAAATATTTTGGAATGCAAAGATACAACAAAATAACAGCGATGGGAATTATTCAAGGCAGGAATTGAGCCCTCCTGATAAGTCTTTTGTTATTTCTTCTTTTTGTAATTTTTTCTTAATAATTCTATTACTTAGAACTTTTATTGCTCATTCATTTGTTTTAAATTCAACAAAACAACAGCCAATGTGCCCTGATACTGATACAATCAACCATATTAGGCATATGCGAGCACCCAAAGTGGTGACTATCACGACACGAAACGCATTACCTTAGTCCTCAAATCAAAGTCAAATGACTGCGAATCGCTTGTCTATCCGTCCGAAGATTGTAGTGGAGAAAGAAGCTTCTACCGCAATGGAAACTTTCCAGAACGATGTACTACGACCCATCGTTAAAATGCAAAATGACCTTTTGATTGACATCTACAAGCACTTTCTTAGAAAAAGAAAGGTGCCTTTCGATGGCATGTCTATCAAAAAACGCGAACAATGGATTGCTCAGAGTCTAACCAAAGACAATAGGCTCAGAGGAATTATGCTGGGCGCAATCATAGGCCATTTTACTGCTGAAGAATGGAGTTATTTTCAAGCCGAAGAGTCTGAGGCGAGAAGAAGAATAACATCACTTATAACGCAAAGATTGCAAAGTCAACAAAAGCAATTGCTCTAAATTAAGAGGTGTTGGCCCCCGGCCAACACCTCTTAAAATTTAATTGAAAAAGTCATCTTGATTCGAGATATTGTCCGGATCTACCCCTCTGTTACCCCTGACACTACCTACCGCAACATTTAATCCCAGTCTGATATTGGCACTATTGGCATTCGAAAGATTGGCTGCACTCAACACATTATCTGTTGATGCAATAATTTGGACTGGTCCTAATTTTAAGCCGAGATTCAAGCCCAAATTGTCAAACCTTTCAGCTCTGTAGGCATATAAAAATCCAAATTCAATAAATTCATTGGGACGACCTTGTAAATTGACACCCACCGCCGGAAACCATTCGTCTCTAAAGTTTTCAACCATGACCATACCACCAGCACGGAAAATAGGACTGATCTTATAGGTACCACTCAAAAGCAGTTTGGTACCTATCGAACTGGAATAGCTGTTTTGAGTTTCCACAACATCAAAGACATTTCTCAAGGTATCATTCAAATAGATATTGATATCGTCATCAAACAACAAATCACTGATATTTACCCCATCAAAATCGGAAATTCCTTCTAGCGTGTAGTTCGTTACACCACTATCCCAATTTAATTTTCCTATATCCAATACACTGAAAGACACATCAAATAAATCAGTTTGATAATAAATACCAAAATCAAAACCGATACTTGTATTTTGAGTGCCTATTTCGCCCAAATTTTCCAGGAACTCATCATTTAAGTTAAAATCATCAAATCCATCATAAGTAGCCAGGTTGTAAGTATTGAATTGATAATTAGAACGCAATTCAAGTTGATAAATATCGGGAGAAGTATACAATTGCATGCTATTTCGAGTAGTGGATAAATCCGCTATGCCAGTAAGCAAACGCACACGACCACCTATACTAAAATTTGGATTAATTTGATAGCCTAAGCCCAAAGACAATTCGCTATGGATGGAGGCTTGTATTTCTGGACCAATTTCTACTGCCTGATCAATAAACTGAGCATTTCCTTCAAATAAAACTTCAAGTAATGATTTGGGATACTGCGCAAATAAATTGCCTTTGATCGCATGATCCAAACTGACAAACAACTGATCAAACCTTAATCCTAGTGCTAAGGTCCTCAGTTCGGGTACATCTCTGATGATGTTTTCATTACTCAGCTGATCGATGGCTGTACTCAAATCAATAAAAGTTTCACCTGCTGATGTTGTTACAATGTCGTTGTAGGTAATGTCTGAGACGAATAATTCATTGTAAACACTTGGCAAGCCCACTATTACTTTCGCTTCAGGTAGCATGGCCGGATTGGTCAATGTGCTTTGCCATAAGCCACGCATAAAATGGGTATTCAATTCTTGTTGTGCTGAAGAAATAAAAGGTATCATAGCAAAGAGCAAGAAACAAAGTATTTTGAAGTTCTTCATTTGAGTTGTTTTGGGAGTTAATTTTTGATTTTAACAATGGCACCTATTCGAAATGAAATACTTTGATCCGCTGTAATTTTTACGGATACCTGATTCGATTGAGTGGTTGAAAAAGAAGCTTGTAAAGCCACTTGAGTAGCATTTTGTATGTTGTCAAGTCGAGTCCTGTTGGCAGTTACAAAGGTTTCTTTTAAGGCTGTACCAATAGCATCTCCGGATTCATTTACAGGTGCTCCTTCCACTACATTGGCTAAGCCATCAAAAATTGAATCCAATACAACTCCATTTTCATCTAAGAGGTAAGCTTGAGCATCAATACCCAAGGGCAATTCATTTTCGGCAACAAACTTAAATTCTATTGAATCAACGTTGCCATATTCACCCAGATCAAGGTCAAATGTATCGAGGGCAAAATAATTGGCTGCACTCCCAAAGAAAGGCAAATCAACATCTACTGCTACTTTGTAAAAGCTTTCGTCTGTAATAAAGCCTCTAATGGTTCTGTCCATATCCGGATTGGTAATGGCATCTACATCATATTCTACTTCCACTGGTTTAGAACTTAGTATGTCTTCAATATTGGAATTGTCCTTGGTAAAGACGAAAGTAGTGGATTTTACTTCATTGACCTCATCTAAAGTAGGATAGGGAAAGTCTATTCCATCTACAATTAAATCACTCTCTAAAGGAAGCACATCTCCTTCTACAGTGATAATATTGAAGAAGTTGACAATGGAGCGGGTAGGAATACCAAATGAGTTTTCAAGTATGTAACTGATCTTAGGATCTTCAAAGAATACATCGCCCTGAATCCAATCGTCAAAAAAATCGATCGGAATACGTTCGGTAGGATTGTCATATACATTAGTACCTAAATAACCTTGTGCATAAGAAGCCGATAAGTTTTGTAGGCGCATCAAGAAATTGTTGAGCATAGCTGTATCTCCATCTGGTGAAATTGCATCGTATTCCAAACGCAATGTATCACTCGTACCGTCCACACTGTAACCAGCCAGAGAAAATGGATCATCATTTATCGTAAACCTCACAGGATCTCCACTGCCACTATAAGCAGGTATTTCATGCACAAAGGTAAGTACTTCTCCATCTCGCTGAAATTCAGGTAACCTGAAAGTAACCGTCAATGGTTTTTCAAAAGTAGATTCAAAGCCATAAAGAATCTCTCCTTCACGGAAAGTAATCAAATCGATCTCCATATCCGGTGGAGTGGGAAATGGAATAGCAACCCTTGAGCTTACTATTGGAACCGCAGGTGGAAGTACTTCATTGATGGTATTGAGAATATCGGCCCCACTTTCTGAATCTATATCCCCAGTGTAGATAAAGTGAAAAAGACCATCAGGGTCAGCCACCAAAGTAGCATTATCCTGGAAGTTTTCAAGTATATCGGTCAATGTAAAAGCAGCAGTAGCTATAGGTATAGCATATTCTGCATCATATTGTACTCTGGTGACATCGTCTAGCTCTTCAATTTGAGAACAGGTTGAGAAAAAAGCCACCAATAGTAAAAGCCCTAACAGATTTAGAATTTTCATTGGTTGTTATTGAGTTGTAGAATTATAAGCTCACTTAAAAGATTGTTATTCATAGTTTAGAGGCTTAGGTGGTGAGGTGTTTAGGAACTCGTACTTCAGCCTTCGGCGAAGTGAATGTGTTAGTTGTCTTGCGCTTTAACGAAGGCTAAAGTGTGTTACACTAACCTTCTAAACACCTAAACAATTAAAATGAACGCTCAAAAGAAGTCCTTTTTCCAAGCTCAACGTATTCGATACTAAATATATTTCAATCCGAAGTGAATCTAACGCATTCCTGCCAACGTAGAACTTTTTAACGGAATAGATAAGAATCGATTTCCTTATATTGTCTTTCCGATTTTAAAAAAACAAACATGCAATCACCTATCCTAAACGCTGCCCAAAGCTATGTATTAAACTTCTTTAATTCAAAACAAGATGCCAGGTATGTATATCACAATTATCAATTGACGGTAGCCGTCGTTACAGAAATAGAATTGTTAGCGGCAACAGAAGAAGTGACTGATCAGCAAACTGAAGTAGCTCTTTTAGCTGCCTGGTTTTACAATATTGGCTATTGGATAGATTATCAGGATCAGCTCTATTACAGCCAACTGGAAGCAGAAAAATTTTTGTTGACCCAGGAATATCCTAGTGGGCAAATCAAAGAAGTAAGAGCCTGCTTGAAATCCATCACAAAAAACTCAGCTGATGAATCCCTTTCACAGCAGTTATTTAGGGATGGCTTTATTATTGTAACTCAATTGAAAGAACAGGAAGAAAAACAAGCACTTCATAGGTTGGAGCTGGAATTGGTTTTAGGTGAAAAAATTAAGCGAAAAGACTGGAATAAGGGTTTACTGGATAATTTGATGCGTTTGAAATTATATACCCACACCGCGAAGGTCCAATTTCAAAATCAAGTATCTGTTTTGATCAAAACATTAAGAGAACAAGAAGTGAAATCTCAATTGAATGAAGATGAGATTCCAAACTTCAGGACCGGAAGGCGTTTTGCCAATCTGGAGAAAAAAGTGCCGGACAGAGGCAATCAAACCTTTTTTAGGTCTAATTATCGCAATCACATCAATCTAAGTGCCATTGCTGACAATAAGGCCAATATCATGATCAGTGTAAATTCTATCTTGATTAGTGTTTTAATTACTGCTCTCACCTATCGAAATATCACGGAGAGTCAGCCTATGATTTTATTGCCGGTGGTAATTTTCCTGGTTACTGGTCTGGCTTCTTTAATCTTTGCAGTTTTATCTGCCCGCCCTAAGGTGACCAGCTTGAATGCTGATCAAAAATCGATACAAGAAGTTAAGAAGAATATCATATTCTTTGGAAATTTTGTCAGCCTAGACTTGGACGATTATGAGGTAGCAATGGATGAAATGCTTAATGATTCTGAACTCTTGTATGGCAATATGACCCGAGATTTGTACTATCTGGGTAAGGTTTTAGACAAAAAATACAGGTATTTGACGGTCTCATACAATATTTTTATGCTGGGTTTTATTGCTACTGTATTGACCTTTTTAATTACTTTCTTGTTTTCGTAGAAAAGAACAGGCATGGCCTCAAGAATATTAGCACTCCCTTTTGTTGTTGTCGGACTCGTTTCCTTATATGCTGCCTGGGAAATAAGCGAATCCTATTCGCTTTACATTATCCCTTGTGTAGTGGCAATTGCATTGATATTTGTTTTCAGCCCACAGATAGATTGGTGGTGGTATCAAAGAAGGCCACCCAAATTGGATGATCGATTGGTTGCGCTTATTCAGCAGTATCCTTTTTTTCAAACCTTATCTACTGAGGAGAAAAAAAAGTTTTTGGTAAGAACAGCACTATTCACTTTTTCTACTGATTTTAAAAGCCAAAGTGAAGATGGCGTTCCAACAGATATACAGACAGTAGTAGCAGCTTGTGCAGTGCATCTTTTATTTAGAAAAGAAAAATACTTGCTTCCAAAGTTTGAGACAGTGGTCGTATATCCTCATCCTTTTCCCTCGCCAAAATATCCTGAGTTTGAACATGTTTCAGAGATTTATGAAGAAGATGGCGTATTATTGTTTGCTGCCGATCAATTGATGTATGGTTTTTTACAACCGTTTCAATACTACAATATCGGCTTACATGAGTATGCACATGCTTATGTAGTTAGCAATCCGGGAATAGCTTGGCCAAAGGTAGAGGAGTCAGTTTGGGATTCACTAGAACAAATTAGTAGTATGAAAAAAGAAGCTATAGATGAATGGATCAATAGGCCAGATGTTGAAGCATTACTTGCTTGTATCGTTCACTATTTGACCTTTCCTGAACGCTTTGCTGCCATTCTCCCTGAATTGAAGACCGCATTTGACGATATCTTACAATCAAAGTGATCATATTGTATAGCACATTTGTAAAGAATTCCCTATTTTTAGGTGCCTTATCCAGAGTCAAAAGCAACCATATGAGAAATAATCTCTACTATATACTTACCCTTTGTTTTCTCTTCTCCATTGTTTGGGCAACTGCTCAGACTAGTTTAGCACCTACCTTATCAAAAGCGGATGCTTTTCTTCAAAAGGAAATCTTGCAAAAATCCAGTGTTTCTAAAGTTGAAAAAAATACCAATAACGCTTTAAGATTGATAGTAGAGTTAAATGATCCCAAAGCTTTGAATAGGCTTAAAAATATGGGAGCCATTGTGCATACTTCTGTTGATCGATTTCATACCATACAAATCGACAGAGATAGAATTGGTGAACTGGGAGTAATAAGTGGTATAGAGCGTTTGTATCTAGGGCAAAAAATGCAACATTCTGCTACCTCACTAGCTGTCGAAAATGTTCAGGCGCATAGAGTACATGCTGGAGAAAATCCACTACCAAGAGCGTATACCGGTAAAGGCATTGTATTAGGAGTGATTGATACTGGAGTGGATTTTAAGCATGAAGACTTTAGAGATCCTTTTGATCCTTCAAAGTCAAGAATTTCTTACATCTGGGACCAAACGGTTGATGATGGACCTGGGACTAATCCCGATCAATTTGTTTATGGTAGAGAGTGGACTAAGAAAGATATTGAAAATGAGTTTGGTGAAAACCCAATGGGCTTGGTTACTCATCTCGATTCTAACAGATATTGGGGTGGACATGGTACCCATGTATTAAGTACTGCCGGTGGAAATAATGGCTTGGCTCCAGAAGCCGATTTGATTATGGTAGCTTCCGATCTTGGTTTTGCAGAAATTATAGATGGCGTAAGATACATCGTTGAAAAAGCTCAGGAACTGGATAAACCCTGTGTCATAAATATGAGTTTTGGGGGCAATCTGAATCCACATGATGGTACAGATATCTTAAGTACAACCTTAGATTTTATGATGGAAAATACGGATGGCTTAACCATCTGTGCAGCAGCAGGTAACAGTGGGGAATCTTTGAGGCATTGGGGAGGTTTTGATTTGACAGAAGAGCCTTCTGTGATGTATGGCACCGGAATTAATAATCTGGGTTTGTATTTCAGGATACCTAAGGAGTATGTGGATAGTATTTCCCTTTCTGTAGCTGTAGATAGTGCCTTTTTCGATAGTAGCAGAGGAGATCTTCTTGTGCCTGAAAAATTGATAGGCCAGACAGAGTGGATGACCATTCAAGAGTTGGTGGATCGACAAAGTGGCATTCCATTAGGTACTTTTTATCATGGAGATGGAAGCATGGCGGGCGAAGTTTTTGCCTTTGCTGGTGAAGAATTAGATTATTTCTGGGTGTTGATGGAGATTGATGATGGAATACCTACCATATACGACTGGGAGTTAAGAAAGGACATGGTCGATTTGTATCGCATTCAGGTAAAGGGTTCGGGCTCTTTTCATGCCTGGATGTCTGCCTTTTTCCCGATTATAATAGATGACCCTGCATGGCATGGTTATCCGACTGAAGGTTTTGTAAGCCCCGATACAAAATTTTCAATTTCTGCTCCTTCCGATGCCAGAAACATCATTTCCGTAGGAGCTTATACGAATCAGCAATCATGGACCAATATTGACCAAAATGTCTTCAACGTCAACCAGGAAGTTGGAAGCCTTGCTGATTTTTCCAGCAGAGGACCTACTTTTGATGGACGTATAAAGCCGGATATAACGGCTCCCGGAAAAGCAGTAATTGCAGCGGTTTCTTCAGAAAAGAATAACTTTTACAATAGAGCGATCCTAATTGATGAAAGCCCCAGAGCTGTTTATTCTGGTACAAGTATGGCCACTCCGGTAGTTGCTGGTGCTGTAGCTTTATTATTAGAACATAATCCATTCCTTGACTTTCAGGAAATCAGAGATCTAATTTCAAGAACAGCAGTGGTAGATGATGATGTAACCGCATTTGGTATGGCCCCCAATAATGGCTTCGGTTATGGTAAGTTAAATGTCTTTGAAGCTCTTTTAGAAACCATAAGCCTTACCAATACACAAGAAGTGGATCCAACTCGGGATAGGTTCTTACTTTCTCTCTTCCCAAATCCCGCCAATGAACAACTCAATCTACGGTATACCTTACCAGAAGCCAGTGTTGTAGAGCTCAGAATTTCCAACGCCATTGGTCAGGAAATACATGTACTCTCTGATTTTTACACCCGTGGGAACTATGATGTACAACTTGACATTACTAATTGGGCAAGTGGATGGTATACTGCTCGGATTTCTGATGGCAGATCTACCTCTAGTAAGGTGTTTATTAAAAAATAGTGTAGGGTGTTGACAGTAAACGTCTATAGGGTTTAAGTGGCTTTTCTATTCTAAGAGTTCCTTTCTATTTTATAACTTACCTAGAAAGTTGCTTCTTTGCTTCTTTTGATATCTTTTTAATTAGAAAGAATGAGAAAATTAAGAGCTATTATAGTAGAAGATGAACCTTCCGGATTAGAAAATCTAAGATTTAAGTTGAGCGAAAACTGCCCTGAAGTTGAAGTAGTGGCAGAATGTTTGAATGGCAAAGATGCAATACGTCAGATTTTGCGTAATCTACCGGATGTTGTTTTTTTGGATGTCATGTTAGGAGATATGACCGGCTTTGATGTTTTAAAAGGAATCAGACAGCCTACTTTTGAACTGATATTTACTACTAGCTACGATGAATATGCGATCCAGGCAATTAAGTCCAATGCAGTCGATTATTTGCTCAAGCCAATAGACATAGACGAGTTGATTGAGGGAGTTTCTAAAATTCAATTGAAATTTATGGCAAAGGAAGCCACTCATGTGATGCCGAAGTCTTCAAAATTGGGCTTCCCTATTTCAACAGGACAACAATTTATTGATCCCAACGATATCGTCTATATTTCCGCTGAGGATAATGTGGCTATTTTGCATTTAATTGAAAAGCAAAAAGTACGACTTACCAAGTCATTAGGCTGGGCAGAAGACCTTTTGGAAGAAAGAGGTTTTTGTCGTGTACATCATTCTTATATGCTCAATTTTGAACATATGAGCGAATATGTTAGACAAGATGGAGGTTATGTCATTATGAGTGATAAAAAGTTGATAAGTGTTGCGAGGAGAAGAAAAGACAACTTTTTGACAAAGTTGGATGCCTGGGAAAGAAAGCGTTAAGAAGTATTTGAAAGGTATATGACTTTGAACTACTCAAAAATACCAACAACTTTTTGTTACTTTGAATTAGCGGTAATACAAACATCGTACTGACTTATGAAAGTAATTATAAGTGCATTTTTTTTTATAGTTTTTCCACTAATGCTTTGGTCACAGTCTTATGATCAACTGGTTCAGAAGGCGGAAACCTTATTTGGACAAAAACAATATTTGCTGGCTGCCAGGGTCTATGAAAAAGCCTTTGAACAAGAGGATGCCAAAGCTCAGGATTTGTATAAGTCTGCAGGAGCATGGTCAATGGCAAAACAAACCACAAAGGCATTCGACTTGTTGATGAAAGCTGTTCAAACAGGTGAAATTAGCATGTCAGATATTAATGGCAATAAAGCTTTTAATAATTTAAGGAGCACTACAGAATGGCCTGTTTTTAGTTCTCAAATGGAGCAAGTAATTGCACAGAATTTACCAGGGACAGAAGGAGAAACAACAGAAGACATTCTTGCCACCATCACTCAAATTGAAGAAAGAGATCAGAAATATAGAAAAGAAAAGGCAGTTAAAATTATGGATATCTCCCAACAAGCTGCACTCGATTCTATCAATTCACTGGTTATAGATAGTTTGTTGGAGGTCAATGGGTATCCAGGTATTGAAAAAGTAGGGGAAGAAAAAGCAAGTGTGGTAGCACTAGCCTTACAACATTTGGATGTGACTTTGTTGAAAAAACATTTTTCAAAACTAGAGGAGGCTTATAAAGAAGGAGACTTACCTGGTTTTGCATTCGCAGCTGTGGTTGATGCAATGAAAATAAAGCAAGGACAACATCAAGTCTATGGCACTCAGTTCTTCAGAAATGAAGATTCCAATGCATTAGAATTTCATCCCATTGAGAATAGAGAAGGCTTAAATGATAAAAGAGAAGAAATGGGCTTAGGAACAATCGAAGCATTTGCTAAAGAAATGGGTATATTATGGAAAGAATAATAAAGAATAAAAACGAAATGATGAAAAGGCTTTTCATTGGTACATTTATTTGCTTATGCAGTTGGACTGCTATAAAAGCACAGGCGCAAAATTGGTACAGTACTTTTGGTTCTGACCAGGAAGAACGAGTATGGAAAGTAAAAAAAGACAGTAAAGGCAATATTTACGTACTGGGAAATTACACCAAGTCCTTTAGCATAGAAACAGAATTTCTGGTGTTAGAAGCTGAAGATGAGTTTTTTCTGGCCAAGTTTGATAAAAATGGTAATATCACTTGGGTGCGTACATGGACCGGGATTGGTTTGGATCTGGGTACTGATATTGTAATTGGAGATGATGATTTGGTTTATGTCAGTGCTTCTTTTTTCAGCAAAGCAAGGATAAATAATGATGCTATCTTTGGTGAAGAAGGACAAGATGGCTTTATCATGCAACTGTCAGAAGACGGTTTTAATGGCTGGATTAGAACATATGGAGGAACAAGAAACGATCATTGTTATGGACTTTACGTGGATGGCAATGTCATTTTTGGTGTGGGTGGTTTTGAAGGTTCCGCTCCCTTTGAATCAGAAATCTTGCTGGAGACGAAAGGTGCAAGTGATATGTGGATTGGTCAATTTCGATTGGATGATGGCTTTCCTAATTGGGTTATACCTTTCGGTAGTACAGGGGATGAAGTTTTAAATGCGGTTGTGAAGGATTTTAGAAATGACCTTTATGTCATTGGTAGTTTTGAGGGAGAGGCCGCCTTTGGAAATCGGACATATGATTCAGGTTCTGGTAAAGATTTATTGTTAGGGAAGGTCAACTTTATTGGCAATCCTATTTGGAGTGAGCAGCTTAATGTAGAAGGAGACGCCACATTCTTTCCTGAAATTGAAGTTGATGAGGAAGCGAATATTTATTTGACTGGAAAGTTCAAAGGCAATCTTACCATAAAGGATACTACCATTAGTTCGGCGGACTCTTATGAGGGGTTCTTATTTTCAATCAATGCAAATGGTGGTTTGCGTTGGATACACACAACCAATACAGTTGATAGTTCTGAGCTTAATGGTACAGCTATTTTTGAAGATAAACTTTATGTGACGGGTTCTCTTACAAATGGGACAGCTTTTGGAAGTGAAACAATCGAAGGTGGTAATGGAAGCAAGGCCATTTTAGCTGAATTTGACTTAAACGGCAATATCAATAAATTGGAAATTTTCGATGGAAGTGGACAAGATGCAACCGTAGATGCAATTGCCGGAGAGGATAATGTATATACAGTAGGAACTTTTAAAGAGTCTATTCAAATAGGAGATGAGACCATCAATTCAACTGGTGATAAGGATATCTTTTTGATGGATCTCGATCCTACCGATTTGGTTTCAGATATTAATGAGGTAAAAGCGCAGCCTTTAGAATTTGATTATTTTCTGGATAGAGGCAATCAAAAATTAACTGTTAATTTAAGTGATGAACTCATTGATCGCGCGCAGATTTTTCTGATTGATGCGAATGGCCGAGTTCTACTTAGACAGGAAAACAATCTTTCTACAGATATTGACTTAAGTAGCTTAAGTAATGGCATCTACTTTTTATCTGTTCGCTCTGGTAAGCTGATGAAAACAGTAGCTTTCGACTGGGTAAAGTAGAGTTGTTAATTAATTTACAAAAAAATAAACTGCTGCAAATGGTTGAAAATAAACCACTTGTAGCAGTTCTAATTATAAGAAGACAAAGTCATTGAGGTAGTGCTGAACAGAATGAATGGCCTGTAGTTAGTTGTTTTTAAACTTAAACCTACTAGCCATGTTTCGTGGATCTTTCCCCTCGGTATTACTGTGGATTACTTTTTTCACGACCTCACTTTCTGCTCAATCTAATCTTAAACTGGAACCTATTGCTGACGGTTTTGTCATCCCTGTTGACATCAAACATGCAAATGATGAGCGTCTATTTGTTGTAGAGAAAATCGGCACCATAAGAATTATTGATGAAGATGGAGCGGTATTAGGTACGCCCTTTTTGGATGTTTCGGATCGAGCGATTTCTTCCTCTTCAGAAAGGGGCTTATTAGGAATGGCATTTGATCCGGATTATGCAAACAATGGTTACTTCTACATCAACTATACTGAAGAAGAAGGGACCAGTATTATTTCGAGGTTTAAAAGGTCAGAAAATGGTCCTAATGTTGCTGATCCCAATTCAGAAAAAATCATTCTAACCATAGATCAACCATTTAATAATCATAATGCCGGAGACTTGGCATTTGGGCCAGATGGTTATTTTTATATTCCCATGGGCGATGGAGGTTCTTCAGGAGATCCCAGAAATTTCAGCCAAAACCCTCAAAGTCTTTTGGGCAAAATCTTACGCATAGATGTAAATACTCAAGACGACGATAGTGTTGCTTATAAAATTCCTGTGGATAATCCTTTCGTGGATGATCCTAATACTTTGGATGAAATATGGTCAATGGGCTTAAGAAATCCCTGGCGCATTAGTTTTGATCGTCAGTCAGGTGATCTTTGGATAGGAGATGTTGGCCAATTTGCCTGGGAAGAAATTAATTATCAGCCAGCTAATAGTACCGGTGGTGAAAACTATGGTTGGAGGTGTTATGAAGGCATGGCTGAATACAATACAGAGGACTGTCCGGGCTTTGATTCTTTTATAGAACCAGTTTATGTTTATGCTCATGGTACAGGAGGATGTGGAGGATCAGTGATCACAGGTTCTGTATATTGGGGAGAGGTGATCGGTAGCCTAAGAGGAAAGTTCATTTACACGGATTACTGTACAGGTATGATATCATCTCTGACACCCAATCAATTTGGAGGTGGATTTATACAGGAAGACCTGTTGCTTTACACTAATAATGAAATTTCTACCATGAGAGAAGGAGCAGATGGTGAGCTGTATGTTGCTACCACAAGGGCCAGTACAATCTTTAAATTGACTCAGGAAACAACGACCTCTACAGAGGAAATAAAAGGACTTACTACTCTAACAGCGTCTCCTAATCCATTTAATGATCGCATCAACCTTCAAGTATCTTTTGATGAAGCGACACCTTTTGAATGGGAACTGTTAAATCTAAATGGCCAACTACTCAATAAAGGAAAGCAAAGTGCTGTTAAAGCTGCTAATATGGAGATCGAAACTTCAGAACTTGATTCAGGTATCTATTTTCTAAAGTTGATCACTGAGAGTGGGACGAAGACGTTTAAATTGGTTAAGTAAAATGCTGTTATGTTGTCATGCTGTTATAAAAGCATAACAGCATGACAACATGACAACATAACAGCATAGCCTAACGAACCTACTGTTTTACAAACAACTTAGATTCATTTTTCTTGATATTTCTCAACAAGTAAGAACCTCTTGGCAAATCAGAAAGGTTGATTTGATTCGTATTTTGAACCGTCTTCAATACCTGACCTGCGATAGTAATTACTTGGTAATCGCTGATGATATTGCTGAATAAAGTATTGCTAACCGGGTTAGGGAATACTCTCCAGCTGATGCGATCTTCTGGATCTATTTCCTCAACATCTACCAATTGACCAATACTAAAGATAGATACTGTACCACTTACTTCATTAGCCGTAACAACCAATGGAAGTGCTACCGGACTATCATCAATAGAGATGAATAAGATATCTTCTACACCCAAATCTAAAGCAGCAGAAGAGTCAGTCGGAACAGCAAAGTTACGATTGTTGATGTAGGACATGTATTGAGGTGCAGTAGGATCATTGATTTCATAAACTGCAATTCCACCTATACGCTCCATACCAATAAATGCATAGCGATCGTCACCAATCATTCCAATTTCGACAGCTTCAGGTTCAGGACCTTTATCATCTGATCTGGCGTCGAAAGAATCATTATCATCATTGTTGCTATTGAAGAAAGCACCATCACCAAATTGAGAAGTGACTACCTCAAAATCATTACCTGAGTCAAATACCAAGTTACCGGTTTCGTCAAAAACTGAGAAAGAACGTGCACCATAAGACAATAAGTAATCTTTGTCTCCATCATTGTCAAGATCACCTGCAGAGGTTGTACTATTCAATCTACCTAAGTTAGCATCGTCCAATAATTCTACAGCATTAGGAAACCTTGTCGTATCCAACATAAAGTCACCAATTCTTTCTTCCTCTGAATAACCATCATAATCTCTCGCGTCTCCTTCATTGGCTGTAAGGATATAGTTAATGCCATTTTGATTGAAACTAGTAATAGCATCAGGCATGTACATACCAAAGACAGGATAATTATCGATATTGATTACATCGTCTCTATTTGAAGCATCCAAAGCATTGTTGGTACCAAAAGAAATAATACCCAAAGAGCTATCATCGCTTACTCCGGCACCTGCTAATCCAAAGTCGTTGTCATTCATTACTGCAATGCTACCGTTAGGAAGCAATGCAATACCTTCCGCTTTATCAGAAGGTTGGTAACCAATACTAGGAAGGTTAATGATTTTACGCTTAAAAATAGTTTGGATACCAGCAGCTGCTAAATCATCAGCAGTCATCATTTCCAGGGTTTTATCATCTTCGCCTGTGCTTTCAGATTTTGCTGATAAATCAGAAAAGTCTGTCAACAAATTAGTAGCACCAGTGATATCCATTTCGTAGATGTATTTTTTGCCAGTGTCTTCACCTGGTACACTGGAATCACGCTCTATGATTAAGAATTTGCCATTACCAATGTATACTGCGTCACCAATCTTATCCACACGTGTACCCACTCCTGCATCGCGATTTCTTTCTAAAACATACACATATTCAGAAACAGGAGCCCCGCTTGTAGCATCAATACCTAGAACACGAATGATGTCAGAGTTGTTTCTTGTACTACTGTTTGGGTTGTATAATGGAGATTGAATGAATGCATAAACCAGGTTATTATCGGCATCATATGCAAGCGCTTCAAAACCACGATTGGCTCTTCTTTTGCCATATACAGCTGGTAAAGTTTCTTGACCATAGAAACCGGCTCCAAAGCTAAAACCTAAAATTGGAATGGTAAGATCAGCTGTTCCCTCCGGAATATAACGTTCGATCAACATTCCATCAGGAGCAAATTTGTAAACAGCAGGACGATATTCATCACACATCCAGAAGTTACCATCTACATCTTTTAAAATGCCTTCGAAGTCTCCACCATAAGGGTCGTATTGAAGTTCTTTATAGGCAATATTAGAAGTGGTATCCACATAATCAACACCGGAAATAGTAGTATAATCGGTAACAGAATCAGGAATAAAACGAGCAATTTCAACGGGTACCTCATCAATACCAATTACATTTCCTTTACCGGTAATTGAACGTTCTTGTTCTCCTTGCATTCTTCTAAGTAAAATCTGATCTTCCAATGTCACAGAGCCATCCGTTAAGTCTAAAGAGAACTTAGCAATACGACCTTGGTAATCAGGTAATTTAAATGGACGAAGGTTTTGTAAAGCTCCGATATCAGGAGAGGCAGGACTGAATACATTGTTGCTACTTACTGCTGCTTCATTTGGACCACGATCAGGGATCACATAAAAAGTATATTTGGTATCAGTAGATTCTGTAGGATCAAAGTAAAGACCTGAGAAACCACCTAAAAACACAGTGTCTTGTTCAACTCCATCATAAACAGGAACACCCAATGCTGGAAGATCAACCAACTCATTGAACTTAAACTCTTGCAGTGTAGGTGTACCAGTAGCATGGTCTTTCAAACCAAAAGGAAGGATATCCAATACAGTAGCTGAAGCTAGATCAACAACTGCCATAGCATTGTTTTCCTGGAGTGCAACATATGCAATAGAATTATCTTCTGATATAGTAATATATTCTGGTTCTAAATCCTGCGCTACTGTAGCATTAGGACCAAAAATACGAACACCACGATTCAATAAAGAAGCTTTTTTATCATTAAAAGCTGTAAAAGTAGCAGTCATGGTAGTCGCATTAGCAGCACCTGTGCTGATATCAATGATAGTTATCGAACCTTCAGGATCTACCAAATAATCATCATCTGGTTCACCTTCATTGGCTACTACTACTTTTGTGCCATCAGGTGTGAACGTCAACATGTCAGGTAAAGCACCTGCTTCCACATCATTGATGTAATTACCACCTGTATCGAAGAAAACTACAGATCCATTATCCTGCGTATTCATCGCTTCAACTGCTGCTGCAACAATTCCATTTGAAACTGCTACACTGTTGATACCTCCACCATAAGTTGAAAGGTCAATATCAGCAACAAATACAGGGTTTAAAGGATCACTGATGTCTACAATAGTGATCGTATTTGCATCCGAGTTTGTAAAAAATAAACGACTGCTAGTAGCATCATAACTTACAATTTCTGCAGCAGCTTCATCGAAGATGTTGGTATTATAAGTGGACAGATACTGTAAATCCATGCCTTGAGCTTGAATCGCTACAACTGTAGCCAAACTCAATAAGAAAGTAAATAGAGCGTGAGGTAAATATGCCTTCATAGCTTTTCGTAAAATTAGAAATGATAAAAATGGAATTATGGAAATTAGATTTTGATTCATGAAGTGTGTAGAGGAAGTAATCTGATGAAAAGATTAGTTCGCTAATGTTTTCTTTTGTTTATACAGTTGCAAAATCGAGTGTAAATGTAGAAGAATTCGATAATGGCGCAAAATATTTTTTTTTATTTAAAATATTAGTTGATCAAGTTTTCCAAATTCACGATGAATTAATATTCAATTTTTGTTGTTATAAAAGTCTCTGTTTATGTTGCAACAGTAATAAATTCAACGACATTCATGAACTACTTGGCCAACTATCATTGTCACACTCATTTTAGTGACGGTAAGCAATCTATCGATCAATATGTAAAAAAAGCCTTACAAAACAAGATGCAAGCCATTGGCTTTTCAGACCATGCTCCTGTCCAACTCGATTGTGACTGGACGATGCCTTTGGATAAGCTTCCTGATTATTTAGCTCAAATCAAAGAAGCTAAATTAACTTACCAAGGTCAAATTGAAGTTTTCACCAGCCTTGAAGTGGATTATATTCCCGGCCTGATTTCATTGCAAACGGATTACATCAAAGAAGTTGAATTGGATTACACGATAGGCTCTGTTCA